>JAAZOI010000227.1 GCA_012797825.1 Eubacteriaceae bacterium
AACATAACGTCAAGTTTCGTCTGTTTTTTTGATTTTTTGATTTTTACTGCTGCAGTTAAAATCATGGCGAAAGGAATCAACATATATATTAAATTTGTATTTTTTATATTTTCAGTCACAAAATTCATTGCGTTTAAAAAAATGTTCATATAAAAAACCCCACTAATTTTTATCTATATCATAATATTCAAAAAACACAATATTGTTATTGCTTGCGTTTAAAAGTCACGCTGTTATATGTTGCCTTTCATAAAATCGAATAATTATTGCAATAAAATCATATATGTTATTGTATTGCGGGGGATAAATTTGAAAATATTGCGTTTTGCGAAAAATAATTGGATAATCAGTTTTATTGCATTCATACTTTTGCTTGTATTGCTTAATTTTGCGGGATATATATTTAATATTAAGTATATAAGCGTTGTAAAAGCCGTATCGGAAGTTAACAAATACGAAGTGCGCGCAGAACTTTTAATGCAGGCAACAGATTACGTCGGCGTATGCCGCCCCGAAGATGCCGTAAAAGTATGGTCTGAAGGTCTTATGAAAAGAAGCGCGGCTATGCAATACTCCGTTATGGGCTCTAAATTAAAACAAGAGTATGCAAAGCAGCTCGATACATCATTTCCTAATTGGGTGACAGGAATGTCAAGTCCTTGGATATCGGGATATGAAATTAAAAAATCTGAACAGATAGACGACAGCTTTATATATTATTTAGTTATATCAACAGCTACATCAACAGGTCCAGCCGCAAATTATAATGCTGTTCTGACAGTGATAAAAGAATATGATTTCTGGCGCATTATAAATATTAAAACAGACAAAGAACTGTACCCTTATACGGGCTATCAGCCATAAAAAATTATTACAGTATTATAGGAATAAAGATTTTGATTATGAATTTATACCTAAACATCCAAATATTTTGTTTTCATGATATATAAGATTATTAAAATAAAATAGTATCAAACAAAAAGCTGACTTTTATAATAAGTCAGCTTTATTAATATTAAATATTAATTAGTTTTAATTATTTCTTATTAAATATCCTTTCGTGTTCATCCCTGCCTAAATGCATTGCGTCGCAGAAAGGCTTATTATCGGACTGTCCGCATCTGCACAGCGCGGCTCTGTTTCTTATTTCATACACTTCACCGTCTGCGGCTTCTATCGGTATGCCGCCTTTTACGTAAATGGGCCCGATAACGCCTTTTTCTTTATCGTATAATATATCAATAGATTGCTCTAGCTTGTCTTCGTACACTTCGCCGTTTTTCTCAACCGCGACAATTCTGCCCGCCGGGCACTCGCTTGCTCCTCTTATGGCTTCTTTCTTTTTTTCCGGGTCGTCAGATTGTTTAGTTAAATTCCACGCATGCCCCGGCTCCCTGTGGCAGAAGCGTGATAGAGAACATCTTCCGTCGTCAAGTAAATCAAGCGCAGGACCGTTAACCGTCCTTACGAGCCTGTCTTCAAATTTATCTTTTGATGCAACTTCCGTTCCGTCAAAATTTATTTTCGCGTGCGTACCGTCGCAGAAAGGAGGAGTTTTTGTTTTCCCGCAGCGGCATAAAGCGTATGTTTCGGCTTGCGGCAGTGTTTTGCCTTCTTCATATTCGTAATGTTTGCCGACGGGAACAATAATTTTTTCGCTTAAAGGTACGTTCCCCGTTACAATATACGGACCGTTTTTGGTAATCTTTATTTTTTTATCAGACATATAAACCTCCTTGCTAAGTTTTAATTTATTTTACTATTTTAGCGCGTTAATTGCAATATTATATAAATTATATTGACAAAACGGAAGTTGTGTAATATATTAATGATATCAAAATAATATCACATATTTTTATGTTAAAAGGAGTTTTATTTATGGATAATAACGATAAAAAACAATTTCAAACAGAGGAAATTAACGCAAAACATATAAGCGGCATGGCAATATTTATTTTAAATATGCTGCTGATGCTTGCATCCATAGCCTCGTTTATTTTTGGCGCCGTTTTGCTGGATAATAAGGCAAACAATACGATGGGCGCATTATTAATGGCGCTGGGAGGATTTTATCTCTTTATTTTAGGTCCTATATTGTTTATAGGCCTAAAAGTATTAAAACCAAACGAAGCCTATGTTCTTACATTGTTCGGAAAATACTATGGCACGCTAAAAGGTCCGGGATTTTATTTTGTAAATCCGTTTGTGGCAGCCGTTAACCCGGCAACTCAGACAACATCTACAGGCACCACAACTCCGGAAGGCTCTGCGCATGAAAAAAAATCTGCGCAGGATTACAGAAAGCCGCCAAGCAAGAAAATTTCGCTTAAGACGCTTACTTTAAACAACGATAAACAGAAAGTCAACGATGAACTGGGCAATCCGATAATAATAGGTATTGTAGTTATATGGAAAGTAGTTAATACGGCAAAAGCAGTGTTCAACGTTGACAACTATACGGAATACCTGTCCATTCAATGCGACTCAGCTCTGCGCGATGTTGTACGCACATACCCGTATGATGTGTTTAACAGCAGCAGTGACATTGAGTGTGATAAAAACGAAAAAACATTAAGGGGCAGCAGTTTGGAAGTTGCCGTTAAACTTAAGAGTGATATTCAGTCAAGAGTTGAGATAGCGGGACTTGAAATACTTGAAGCTAAGATAACACACCTTGCTTACGCTCCTGAGATAGCAGCTGCAATGCTTCAAAGACAGCAGGCTTCGGCTATAATAGACGCAAGACAGATGATAGTAGAAGGCGCCGTTGGCATGGTAGAAATGGCTCTCAAAAAACTTAATGAAAACGACATTGTTCAGCTTGACGAGGAACGTAAGGCGGCAATGGTAAGCAATTTGCTTGTTGTATTGTGCGCGAGCAAAGAAGCTCAGCCCGTGGTAAACAGCGGTACGTTATATTAAATTAATGCATAAAATAAAGGGATGATTGACAATGGATAATAAAGAAAAAGATAAAAAACAGATACTTTTAAGGCTCAATGCGTCCCTATGGCAAGACCTTGCCTCTTGGGCGGAGGATGATTTCCGTTCAATAAACGGTCAAATTGAATATCTGCTTTCAGAATGCGTAAAGCAAAGAAAAAAAGGAAAATACGTAAAATAACACAAATATGGCTCAGGTATACCTGAGCCATATTTGCTAAAACAACATTTAAAAGGTTTTCTATATTATATAAACAAGTTTACATTTGATTGTTCCGCGTCGCCTAAATATGTGCCTACGCCCGCGAAATCGATTCCGTCAATTAATTCTTCTTTTGTAATTCCCATAACGTCCATAGACATTGTACACGCTATTATCTTCACGCCGTTGTTCATGGCGTTTTTAATTAAGTCGGCAAGCGAGTCTACATGCTTGTCTCTCATTACTTTTTTCATCATAGCCGTGCCCATTCCGCCCATGTTCATTTTGGATATTTTTAATTTGCTTATGCCCCTGGGCATCATTTTTCCGAACATCGCGTCTATTAAAGGTTTTTTAACATGCTGGTTTTCTTCTTTTCTAAGCACGTTAAGTCCCCAGAATGTAAAGAACATTGTTACCTGTCTTCCCATTGCGGCCGCGCCGTTAGCTATGATAAACGAAGCCATAACTTTATCCATATCGCCGCTGAATACAATTATCGTTTTTCCCTGAGGAATTTCCGTTGTCGCTTTTACATCTGTCTGAACTGCATCGCCTGTTCCTTTTTGAATGTAGGCAACTATTTTGTTGCTTTCTTTTTCCGCTTTTAAAAGCGTATTGCCTGTTCTTTTACTCCAGGCGTCAACGTCTCTTGCAAAACCGAAATCGGACGCAGTAACTTGTATGACATCGCCGTCATTTAAGCCTTTCATGGTTTCGTAAACTTTCATAATCGGACCGGGGCATTGCATTCCCGTGCAGTCGACAGTCATATTTGCTTTTATATCATTTAAATTTATTTCTTCTTTTTTCATGGGTTTTACCGCCTCCATATTTTGGTTTAATGTTCTGTAGTAGAATGATTTATAAAAGCTGCTTCCTCCGGGATATACTTTTACTTTATTAAATCCGTTCTGCATTAAAACCCTTGCGGCGTTGTATGACCTTACCCCTATAGAGCAGTAAACAATTATGAGTTTTTCCTTGTCGAGTTCGTTTAATCTGTTCCTTAACTGCTTTAACGGTATATGCACCGAATTGTTAATGGCAAACACCATTCTTTCAGCTTCTTCTCCTATATCCAATATAATATAGTCCTCAGAGCCTGTATATTTGCCGGCATCGTCAATTTCATTGTAATTAACAAAGCTTACTAAGCCGTTAATAATATTTTCCGCTACAAACCCGAGCATGTTTACAGGGTCTTTTGCTGACGAGTACTGCGGGGCGTACGCCAGTTCAAGTTTCTTAAGTGAATATATATCTCCGCCAAGCCTTATTGTAGATGCTATTGTGTCAATGCGTTTGTCAACGCCGTCTTGGCCTACAATCTGCGCGCCGTAAATTTTACCCGTTTTGTCAAACACAAGTTTCATTATCATAGGAGTTGCGCCGGGATAATATCCCGCGTGAGACTTCTGGTTTATAACTGCTGTGTAATAGTCGACTCCGTATTTTTTGCCCCATCTCTGCATTGTCTTTTCGTTTGCGCCTGTTGCCGCTACCGTAAGATCAAATACTTTTACTACAGATGTTCCCTGAGTTCCTTCATATTTTTCAG
>JAAZOI010000228.1 GCA_012797825.1 Eubacteriaceae bacterium
AAAAGAAGTCGCCGATATGTTTAATAAAATGGGCGCGAAAGTAACGGTTTGCTGCAGAAGCGAAGAACAGCTTAAGTTAGCTGAAAGCAAGGGATTTGAATGTATTGAACTTAAAAATTTATCAGCTTTGCCTTATAACGTAATACTCAACACAATTCCCGCGCCTGTTCTTGATGCCGATAAATTCACATCAGTGTTACCAAACGCAATACTAATTGAGCTTGCGAGCATACCGTGTTGTGATGTGAATCAAGAAGGAATAAAGATAATAAAAGCGGGCGGACTGCCCGGAAAGTTCAGCCCGTATTCGGCTGCTTTGGATATGTATGAGGAGATTTTAGATAAAATTTGGGAGGATAAGAGATAAATGGAGAGCATTTATTCAAAAAGAGTAGGATTTGCAATAACGGCTTCATATTGCACATTCGAAAAAATTCTTGAGCCGATAAAGGAAATTATTAAAGCGGGGGGAATTGTTACTCCTATTCTATCTTACAACGCATCGCAAATTGATACCAGTTATTATAAAGCTGAAGATTTTAAAAATATTTTAAGAGAAATAACAGGCAATGAAATTATTGATACGTTAGTCGGCGCGGAACCTATAGGAACTAAAGGCTTGTTTGATATAATAATAGTAGCTCCGTGCACGGGCAATACGCTTGCAAAGCTTGCTTTAGGTATAACGGATACGCCTGTTACTATGGCATGCAAAGCGCAGAGAAGAAATGACAGACCCGTGCTGCTTGCAATTTCCACAAACGACGCTTTATCGTTAAACGCCGCGAATATAGGCAAATTGCTTACCACCAAAGGCTACTTCTTTGTGCCGCTCGGGCAGGATAACGCCATAAAGAAACCGACTTCAATGATTGCGGATATGGATATGATACTTCCCGCGGCGGAGGAAGCGCTTGGCGGAAAACAGATTCAGCCGCTGCTGATTTGATCTGTCTATCTCTAAAATTATACTATAAATAACAGCGGGCGCGGATATAGCCGCGCCTTTTTAATGCCTATTATGTTTTAAAATTTTGATAATCTAATAATAACTAATAAAAGTTATAAGTAATAATAAATATTTGCAATTGAATATAATTATTTTATGTGTTATATTTTAATTATATCAAACACATATAAACAATTTTATATGAAAAAGGAGATTAAATTATGTCAGCAGAAGTAGCACCAATTTTAAGCTGGACACTTGTATCGGAATGCCCCATTCCTGGCGACGTAAACGAAATGTTAATAGAAGGGGAAACTGCTATTGCGGCTTATAAAACATTCC
Source organism: Eubacteriaceae bacterium (assembly GCA_012797825.1). Lineage (GTDB taxonomy): Bacteria > Bacillota > Clostridia > Eubacteriales > UBA1433 > UBA1433. Next base: position 1,292 of record JAAZOI010000228.1, read on the forward strand.
GCGACACCGCAATATTTACGACAAAAAGACTTATTGTAAGAGACGCGCAGGGTCTTACCGGTAAGAAAGTAGAAATTTATTCGCTTCCTTACAGCTCAATTAACATGTATTCTTCGGAAAACGCAGGCAAAGTGCTTGATTTCAACTCGGAACTGGAACTTTGGACAAGAGCGGGACATATAAAAGTAAAGCTTAACAAAGGGTTAGACATAAGAAGGCTTGATAAATTAATAGCAACATGTATTTTGAAATAGTACGTATTTAGCGCCGCGTAGCAGCGGCGCTTTGCTTTAAATAAATTATAATAAAGAAAGTAATAAATAGAAAATGGGTATTATTAAAGTCAAATGTATTAATTGTAATAAAGAAATAATAGTTAACAAATATAAAACAGCTGATGGATGGATATGCGGAAAGTGTTTTAGTTTAAGCGGGTATAATATAATTAACGCTTTAAAAAAAACTAAAGAACAAGTTCGTTCAGATATAGAATTACATAGTAGATTAAATAATAAAAATAATTTTATCATATCAAAAAAAATAGGAAACTATATAGAGTTTGATGATATAAATAGACAATTTCGAGTTTTTGATGGTCTAAATGAGATTGGGATTTTTATAGATTCATTATTAGGAGAAAAGAAAAATTCAACAATATATAGCTATGATGATATTATCGAATTTGAACTTATTGAAGATGGCAGTACTGTAACAAAGGGTGGATTAGGACGTGCAGTTGTTTTTGGTGCTTTAACAGGACCAGCTGGTGCGATTGTTGGCGAAATAACAGGCAAGAAAACAACTAAATCTATTATAAACAGTTTAAAGATTAAGATTACTGTAAATAATTTTTATAAGCCTGCGGTATACATAAATCTTATAGATGTTAAGACAAAAACCAATTCAATAATGTATAGATCAATTTATGAAATTACACAGCAAATTTTATCAACTTTTACATTAATTATAAAACAAAATGAATTAAAAAAATCCAATGAAATTAGTAAAGAGTTTAAAAATAATCAATATTCAGCCGCGGAGGAAATAAGGAAATTTAAAGAGCTACTTGACGAAGGTATTATTACACAAGAGGAATTTGATGAAAAGAAAAAACAGCTACTTAACATTTAAAAAACGAAAATATTATATACATAGATAAAAATAACTTAATACAAAAATAATTATTAAGCATTAATTACTATAAAATATATGTACGCCCCAATGCGTAAACATCGGGGCGGATTTTTGCTAATCAGCATTGTCTGTTGTTTCCGATATGGGCGTTATGCGGATTTAACTTGCCTTCTTCTTTATAATTTTTAATTATCTTCTGATTTTTATTATCGGTTTCTTTGGCTTTTGAATTTTTTCCGTCATGAAGCTTGTCATTGTCCTTCAAAGGGTCATATTGTTTAATATCCATATTAATCCCTCCTTAGCAACTTATCTGAAATATCGGAATATCAGACAATAAATATTATACCCAGCAAAATAAAATTAAATATTATAAAACACATTGTCAATATATGTCTGCCATAAAAAAATACCGTTTTATCTGTTTAAGCGGCATTTGTCGTCTTAATATTTATTTTTATTTTTAGCTTGCTTCATAAGCTGTTTCATTTCAGCTTTGCTTCCGAACATTTTTTTTATTTTCTCATTTTCAAGCTGGCGGGAGTTAAGCCCTTCGTAGATAATTTCGCTTTGAAGCTTTTTATAACTGTCAAAGCGTTTTTGCGATAACTGCCCTGACTGTATGGCTTGTTTTACGGCGCAGCCGGGCTCTTTATCATGTGTGCAGTCTTTAAAGCGGCACATCTGGGAAAGCTGCTCAATATCTTCAAATGTGCGCGATATGTCCGCCGATTCCAGCCCCAGTTCGCGCATACCGGGAGTGTCTACTACAACCGCCCCGCCGGGCAGGGCTATCATCTGTCTGCGTGTGGTTGTGTGAGCGCCTTTATCGTCATTGCCTGTCTCTTTGGTCGCTAAAATATCAGCGCCTATAAGCCTGTTAATAAGCGTAGATTTGCCTACGCCAGATGAGCCTATAAACGCTATTGTTTTGCCTTGCGTTATATATTTTAAAACATCAGAATAGCCGTCAGACTCCATACTTGAGCATACTATAACGTCAGCGCCTGCACTGACTTCTGAAATTTCGGCCAGTTTTGCGGTAATGTCATAGCATAAATCTGCTTTTGTGAGCACTATTACAGGCATTGCCATGCTGTTAAAAGCGACTGATAAATACCTTTCAATTCTTCGAAGATTGAAATTGGCGTTTAGCGACATGCATATAAATACGGTATCAATATTTGAAGCTATTATCTGCGTCTCGTTTGAAGTGCCTGCCGCTTTGCGTTCAAATACGCTTTTACGGGTAAGAACATGGTGTATAACCGCATTTCCCGCACTGTTATCTTCTCTGTCAATAATAACCCAATCACCGACGACAGGGTAATCCGTGACGCCTTTTGCGTCGTAAGAAAATTTTCCCGATACTGAGGCTAAAATCTCACCGCCTGAGCAGATGACATTATAAATATCGCGATGCTGCTGTGTTACCCTTGCGGTGTGCATACCTTCGTACATTGAGGCTTCCTGCTCAAAGCGAGGAGTAAGCCCATATTTTTTTAGATCAATTTTTTGCATTTTTTCTCCGAATAATATAAATTTATTGATTTTCCTCTGCAAGCGAGCTTACAATATCTTTGTGTTCAAACAAAACGCAGCCGCCCGTATGTTCCTGCGTTAACACATCCGTGTTTCGTATTTTTTTAAACAGGGGAGAGCTCAGCGCTTTTTTAAGCGTGATATTTCTCAGGTTCGTATCGGAATACGGTGAGAAAGGGCAGGGTTCGGCGGCTCCTGTTGAGTTAATATGTATAAAACCTCTTCCCGCCGCAAGGCAGCCTCCCGAAAGCTTTTCATCGCCGGGGAATGAGACAAATAAAATGTCCGTGAATTTTTCTCTTAAAGCAACAAGCCTGTCTTCTAAAAATTTTCTCTGTGCATCGTCTATTGCAAGGTTTATTGTGTGTATATCAGTCGGGACATATTCGATATAAAATATTATTCTGCTTCCTTTTGAGTATATTTCATCCATAAAAATATCTGACGCTATTTGCTCTATGTTTTTGCTTGTAACGGTAATGGACGCGCCGAAAATAATTTCGTTTTTTTTCAGCTTATCCATTGATAAAAGGAGTGTTTCGTATACGCCATCGCCGCGCCTTTCATCCGTTACATCTTCTCCGCCCTCAATACTGATAATGGGCACAAGGTTGCGGTTTTTTGAAAACATATGTATAAATTCTCCGTCAATAAGTGTTCCGTTAGTAAAGACGGGGAACAGTATATCTTTTATTTTGCCGGCAGACGCTATAAGCTTGCGGCGCAAAAGCGGCTCGCCGCCTGCAAGCAGTATAAATGAAATGCCGAGTTTTACTGCCTGTTTAAAAATGCTTACCCATTCACTGTCTGAAAGTTCATATGCCGATTTATCATCAGCACAGATGTTATTTTGCCTTGCGTAACAGCCTTTGCAGTGAAGGTTGCAAGCGCTTGATATACTTGCTATTAAAAATGGGGGAATATGCTCGCCTTTTAAGTCCGCCTTTTTGCGCTTGTTTTCAGCTTTTTTGCAGGCAAGAGCGAATTTTATCATAAATACACTCATTGAAGGGTTATGAAGAGCGATTTTTTTCATATCTCTTAATATATCTTCAATGCCGTCGTTTAAATATTTATCCAGTTCAAAATTTGCTGACATTATCTTCTCCGTATTTTTAGTATTAAGTTAATATTAATTTATATTTACTTTATTGATTATATAAAACCTTTAATATTTATTTCAAGGCTATTTTTGTATTTAAATTAATTAGGTAACAAAAAACCGCATATTTTGCGGTTTTGGATAGTAAATATCTGATTTTATGTATGAAGAATAACTATATGTGAGTTTTATTCTTTAATTTCGCTTATTTCTTCAAGCGTTTTGCCCATTGTTTCTTTTCCGAATATGCCTACAATTACAGCAACAGCAGCGAATACTCCTGCAAGAAGAGCGAATACGTAGCTAAACCCGGTTGCGCCGCCGTATAGTTTATAAATTACAGGTACAACAAACGGAGCGATAAAAGCGCCGAGACGGCCGAATGCCGCCGCCCAGCCTGCGCCGCTTGCGCGCAGAGCGGTAGGATAGACTTCGGGAGTGTACGCGTAAACGCATCCCCAAGCGCCTAAACTGAAGAAGTATAGCAGACTGCCGTATATTAAAACTGCCGATTCAGTTGACGCA
>JAAZOI010000229.1 GCA_012797825.1 Eubacteriaceae bacterium
GATAATACTCATATTGTATCTCAAAATCGTTATTTAGAATTATAATAAATGTAACCACTTATTTTAGCATCCTCTCAGATAACAATTGATCACCAAACATAGAAAAATCTTTACTAAACAAAAATATTTGCCTAGCTACGCTTCTGCGATATACCCTGGCGCGATTTTCTTTTTCTTACCGACTTATTTGTAAAATTATCAGAAAGCACGCTAATATTGCCGTCGACTTCAAGCACCGCAAGATTAACGTCTTCAATTCTCGATACGCCGTGCTCGCGCAAAACTTCCATAATCTCATCCACCGACAGCTTTGCTTTATCGATATTTTTTTTATTAAGCTTGCCTTCATAAATAAGCATCATATTTTCGCCTTGTATAAATTTACTGAAACGGGGGAAGCGGAACATAATTTGTTTTATTAAAAAATTAGTTATAAACAATGCGGCAGCGGCGACCAGACCGCCCGCAAGAGAGGTGTTTGAGCCTACCATGGCATTCTGTACGGAGTTGCTTATAAGCAATATAAAAACCAAATCCACAACAGAAAGCTGGGAAAGTTCTTTTTTTCCGAACAGGCGGAACGCGATTATAATAAATATATAAACCGCTACAGAGCTTAAAATTATCATTACATAGCTGTTTGAAAATATACCCATATGCATTTCATCATAAGTTATTGTTTAATAAAACATATTATATTACATTCTGAGAATTATTTTCAGGTATTCTTTTTATCAGCTCGGATATTTCGAGTATTCTATTTTTTCCCAGATAATTAAAATAATCACAGCGGCTAAATAACATAGTATATCTTTTATATCGAATGAAGAGCCGATTATTATTGATAGTATTTTATTATCCTGAAGATTGAGTAAATAAATTATTTTATAATACTGTAAGATTTCGGCAATTATGCCGAATAAAAAAAGATAATAGGGGAGGAATTTTATTTTTCTTAAAAAGCTTCTGATAAAACAGTACAATAAAATAATAACAAGAACATCGCCTATGTAAGGTCTGATGAATTTATCGTGCACAAAAAGCGCGATTAGTACTTCTATTGTTAGCAAAATTAAAAAGGAGAATATATATTTTATATTAATTTTCATAAGCCCATAACCATAAATTTAGTTGTTATTTTTACTGCTTTCCAAAAACTTATCGGTTTTAGTTACTTTCGCAAAAACTCCGTTAAGCGATGCCATAATTGTTTTTTGCACTGTTTGCGCGGGGATTTTATCATCACCCCAAATTAAATTTTTTGTAGTGCACGCGTCTTCCAACAGAGTAACAGTAAAACCGTTATCCATTGCGGCTCTTACGGTTGTGTCAATGCACATATGGCTCATCATTCCGCAAATTATGAGATTACTTATTTCCTGCTTTCTTAATTCATCTGCAAGGTTAGTTTTTAAAAAAGCGTTAGGCGCGTGTTTTACAATTACTTTCTCATCATTCATAGGCGCTACTATATCATTGATTTCAGCCCCATAAGTATCGGGGAGGAAAAACGCAGCATTCGCACCGCTTATATGTTTTATATGAAATATCGGCAGATTTGCATTTCTGAAATAATTTAATACTTTACTTGCATTTTCGGCGGCTTCTTTTGTAAGATAAAGCTCGTTTTTTCCGCCTATAAAATAATCGTTTTGAATATCAATCAAAACAAGCGCGTTTTTCATAATAATTGCTCCTTTTTATAAAACTAAAAATTATATCGCTATAATTTCTTCTTCTTTGGTTTAGGAATTGAGATATGCGGCTCAAGCAATTCTATTACTTCTCTGCTTAAGTGTGAATTATCAATATCTAATATATAATGCTCTCTCGCTCCTTTATACGGAAAGCCTTTATCTGCATCTTTCATAATATCTGCGATAATGTCAAGCATTTTTACATAAACCGTATTGTCGCATACAAGCAGTATAGGCTTTTCGTTTACATAAACCATGTATTCTCCGAACATTTTTCTGTATCGTACTGCGCCTGCATCACTGATTTGCTCGCATACATATTCTATATAGTCTGGGGCAGTTGACATATTGATAATATTCCTTCCTTGCCATAAATTGAAAAACAATATAACTATACGTTTTTTTAGTTTGAAAAAATAATGACTGCATTAATTGTTGAGGTATTAGCGGTGGTTTAGGTATCTGATTATCCTCTATTTCCTCCAAAAAGTCTTACATTCTGCTTTGTCTAAAATATTAAATTCAATCATTTTCTCAAGTAAGGAAAAATCAACAGAATTATCCCAACTGATGCGTACTAATTCATTACTGTGATTATAGCCTGCTCGTATGATTTCATCAGAAAAATGATTAATCCCAGCCTTTTCAGGTGCGACAGCCATATGATTTTTAGCTATGCTAAAGCCGATAATAAATGTGCCGTGGTCGGTAAACATAGGCTGATTCCACGCAATTCTTGGTTTTAAGTGGGGGAATTTCTTTACTACCCATCTCAAAACCTCTTCCATTCGCAAACGTTGCTGTGTATTATCTATACGTGTTAAATATTCCGTAAAGATTTCCATGTTACCTCTACGCATTGAAAAATTTATAGTTGTTGAACTACAATTTTGAAGCTTAAAAATACATCGCTTACGGCTTATAATCTACAAGCAATTCTTTTGCTTATAAAATCAAATTTATCACCAGCATCAGTAAGCAGTTATATTTTTTGAATATTATACCATTTCTTTGTAATTTTTGCTATTTCGTAAATATAGACAGAAACATAAAAGCAACAAGCATGCACCGCTTGATGCCATTAATATTGACATAGAACTTAAATTTAGCAGTACACCAAATAAACCGTAAGCCAGTGGAATAGAAAAATTTGCAACCATAGTCGATATACTGAACACTCTTCCTCTCATATCTTCAGGGGTATAATATTGCAATAATGACTGCCAGAAGACAGACGCGAATGCGATACAAGAGCCGATAATCGCAAGTACCAGCATATAAATATATACACTATTTATTTTTAAGTACTGAGAGATGCTGATTGCAATAAAACAACCTCCTACTGCCATGATAAATAGAATAAGGGTTTGTACGTTTACGGAGGATTTCTTTTTTATGCTCATAAATATTGATCCTGCAAATAATCCGACTCCCAGCATCATTTGCAGATAGCCAAGATTATTCACTCCGTTTCCCGCAAGCGCTTTTGCCAGAAAAGGCAGAGAAACTGTTAAACTTCCTATAAAAAGATGCGCCAGGGCAATAATTATTAATACTGAAGTTATTTGTTTCCGGGTTTTAATAAAGCTTATGCCCTGCATGATTTCTTTGAAGATGTCAGCATCTTTTGCAGGTTTTTTATAAATTATGTTTACTTTTACAAAACAAGCGAGAAAAGCGGAGATAAAATAAGATATGCTGTTTGCAAAAAACACCCATGCTAACCCCAGTATGCTGACAGCTAACGCTCCGAGAAGAGGACCTGCCACGGTGCATGCGCCGCTAACCATTTGGCTCATGCCGTTTGCTTTAACTAAATTTTCTTTTTCTACTATTTGCGGAATAATTGCCTGAATAGCAGGGTCAAAAAAAGCCGCAGCTAAAGACAAGCATAAGCCTATTAAAAAAACATGCCATATTTCAAGCATATTAAATATAGATAAACAAGTTATTGCGAGTACAAGAAAACCTCTTATAATATCCGTAATTATAATAATGTTTTTGCGGTTGTATCTGTCGGTCAGAGCTCCCGCAAAAAAGCCGATGAGTATACCGGGAAGTACTGATACCAATAAAAAAAATCCCATTATAGAAGGGGAATTAGTCTTTTGTAGAATCCACCACGCAAGGGCTATTGCGTAAAATTTATCTCCTAATTGGGATACTATCTTTCCCATCCAAAGCAAAGAAAAATTTCTATTAATCATATTTTTTCAACCTTTCTATCTTTATGAGTCATCATAAACTATAAAGCTATAGTCAGGTCAAGCGTAATTATAATATTTTTATATTTGAGATCTGCTAAGTTCGCGTATTTGTTTTATATCTTCATCAGATATTCCTAAAAACTCTAAAAAAAACTGATGAGAATCGGGTGAGTTTTTTTCAAACTGAATATGAAAACTGTTCATAGCCTCTTCGTCAAGCCCTGTTGAGGTAAGTATTGAAATAAATGTTTGTCTATCCATCGGCATTTTTTTATCAGTTGAACATTTCGCCTTTAACATTTCTATTATCAATTTCTGCTGAAGTCTTAAGTATTTTATTTCATGGTTCAGTTCATTTAAGCGTTTTTCTAAAATACTGCTTTCATTTATGCCGTCTGTATTTAGAATACTTGATATTTCGTTTAACGGCACCCCCGCTTCGCGCAAAGCGCATATCTGGCTGAGACGTTTTTTATCATCCTCTGAATATTGTCGGTAGTTAGCGTCAGTACGCACAGAAGCGGTTAATAAGCCTATGCTTTCGTAATACAGCAGAGCGCTTCTTGACAGATTAAATTCACGGGATAGTTTTCCTATAGAATACATGTACACACCTTATAATATAAGTTTTAATATGCGATTGTTAAACTCAATAATTCATCACTTCGGGTCTATAGTCGTCAGGCAGCTGCTCTTCGCATAGAAACTTGAAATTATCATCACGTAAAATCGGTAAAAACACTTCGTAGGGAACAAAGGAAAATTCGCAGGCGTAATTGCTTGAGCCGAACCACTTACCTTCTTTGGCGCTTAAA
>JAAZOI010000230.1 GCA_012797825.1 Eubacteriaceae bacterium
ATTACCAGTTTAATATTTAATTTTTATTGCAGAATATTTAATGATTAAAGAATTGGAGGTGAAATATAATGGCAAAATCTAGCAGCACGAAAAGAGCTCTTGAACCTTTAAAAAATTCAATAGCCAGCAGCTTAAACGTTAATTTGTCAAACGGTCCTAGCCTTACTACCGCACAGGTAGGCCACGTTGGCGGACAGATGGTTAAAAAGATGATTGATTCTTATACAGGAACGTCTTCAACAAGCTTTAGAGGATAATATTAAAATAATAAAACGCCCTTATCGGGCGTTTTTTATTTAAAATATTACCAGTTTAATATTTAATTTTTATTGCAGAATATTTAATGATTAAAGAATTGGAGGTGAAATATAATGGCAAAATCAAGCAGCGCAAAAAGAGCACTTCAACCTTTGAAAGATCAAATAGCCAGCAGCTTAGGAGTTAATCTGTCAAACGGCGCAAGTCTTACAACGGCTCAGGTTGGTCATGTAGGCGGACAGATGGTTAAAAAGATGATTGATTCTTACACAGGTACGTCTTCAACAAGTTTTAGATAAATAATAAATTTACAGAGTGCCGCTAAGGCGCTCTTTTTTATTTTTTGATTTTAATTCTTTTAAATAAATTAAAAATTGCCGTTACGGCACTTTTTAGTTACAATTCAATTTTACTTTATATTTGAAGTTTTTATAAACTTTTTTTTCCAGTGTATTATTTTAATTATAACGCAAAATATTATTGATTTAAGAATTGGAGGTGAAATATAATGGCAAGATCCAGCAGCACAAAAAGAGCTCTTGAACCTTTGAAAAATTCAATAGCCAGCAGCTTAAACGTTAATTTATCTGACGGTCCTAATCTTACAACTGCTCAGGTTGGTCACGTAGGCGGACAGATGGTTAAAAAAATGATCGATTCTTATACAGGTACTTCGTCAACTACAAGTTTCCGTTAATAGAAATAAATAAAGAAGGACGCCTCAGGGTGTTCTTCTTTTTTTTTAAAAAATTATTGCCAGTGTAAAAATACTTTAAAAACATAAAATAATAATGCAGTTTAAATATAGGAGGAATGAAAAATGTCAAAAAATGATAGCAAAAGAACTCTTCAGCCTTTGAAAAATGAAATTGCGCAAGAATTGAATGTAGATTTATCCAACGGTCCCAATTTAACGACAGCACAGGTTGGTCATGTAGGCGGCCAAATGGTTAAGCGTATGGTAGACTCATATGAGAGCAACATGAAAAATAATACGAATACTTCCATGTCAGGCTAAATCTATAAACAAAAAGGAGCATTTTACAATGAACCAAAATTACGACGATATTTATCTTGGAAAATCACTTGCAGATAAAATAAACGACACAAAATATACAAATTTATCCGATAACAGATTTGAAAAATACGGAAAAGTCGGCGGATTAATGGTTAAGGATATGGTAGAGTCATATGAACAAAACCTTATTGATAGAACTGAAAACAAAATGAGGTGACAAATATGGATATTTTTCTTGATATGCTTATTTAAATTAGCTTAAATTTCACCAAACAATTCTAATATTTGCCAGCGTAACAAAAAGAAAAAAGCGTAAAATATTTTTTAAAATCGGGAGGTGATATAAAATGGCTAAAAACAAAAGCTCAAAGAAAGCTTTAGAACCTTTGAAAAACCAAATAGCAGGAAGTTTAGGCATTAATTTATCGGACGGCGCTAACCTGACAACAGCGCAAACCGGTAAAGTCGGCGGACAGATGGTTAAGCAGATAATTAATTCTTATTCTACGGGTATGAAGGGTTAATAATTAAAGAGCGCGTTATGCGCTCTTTTAAACTTTTGCGTATTTGCCTTTAATTAACTTTTCTTTAAGCTCCACAAGCTCGTACGTTTTTTCTTTAAGTTTCATTTTAAGCCTTGCGTTTTCTACAATTAAAAGATCATTTTCCTTATTGGCTGACTGAACTTTTATTTGATTTAATTCATCTTTGATTTCCATTAACGCTTCAGTAATCATATCGAGCTTAAAAAGTTCTTTTTTTATATTTTCCAGTTCGTTTAGTATAAACTGTTCGTTTTCGTTATTATATGTATTTTTTTCATCTTTTCCAACTAAACCCAGCTCCATTTTTATTCTGTTATTCGAGACTCCCCTGTCTTTTAAGATTTTTATTTTATTCATCATTTCAATTTCACGTTCCGTATAAAATCTTTGATTATTATCTGTGCGCGGAACTTTTAAATTAAATTCTTTTTCATAGAATCTTAAAACATAAGGCGGATAACCCGTAATATCTGCCGCTTCCGATATTGTCAGACGCTCTTGCGAAATCTTTTGCATAAAATATCCTCCAGATAGTGTTTTTTATTATTATATAAATACTATATATATAAATTTGTCGAAAGTCTTAGTTTATATAATAATTTCTCTTGCATCAGCATATAATGTATATCTTCCTTTATTTTATTGTATTTTTTTTTATATTTGGTATACTTTATTTATACAAGGAGGTAGTAAAATAATGCAAGGTGAAATTCAAATATCAAAAGCGGTTATAGAATCAATTTCAAAGATTACTCTTGATGAAATTGAAGGCATATACAAAACAAACAAAATAAAAACATCGGGAAAGCTTTTTAGCAGCGTGTCAGAAGATTTGAATGACTTAAATATTGACATTTTCCTTACTGTAAAAACGGGATATAAAATAAAAACAATAACGACGCTTGCTCAAAAACAGATTTTATCAAATATAAAAAGCATGACAGGCCTTGATGCAGACAGTATTAACATATATGTGGATGATATTGTTGAGAAGCAATAATTATTCCATAAATCATCAAAGAAATTGCTGCGGAGGCTTGCATGAAACGAAGTGAAATAAGAGAAAGAACATTTATTATATTATTCCAAAGAGATTTTAATTATGAATTCACTCAGGACATTGATTATTATCTTCAGCGTGAAGGACTAAAAGATGCTGATGCAGTTTACGCGAAAAAGACTATTTTAGGAACAGTTGAGCGTTTGGAAGAAATAGACAAATTAATAAGCAAATATCTTGTAAATTGGAGTTTCGACCGGCTGAGCAAAACAGATATTTCGGTTCTGCGTCTTGCCATATATGAAATGTTGTATTCACAAGACGTACCCGATAAAGTCGCCATAAATGAGGCTATTGAACTTGCCAAAAAATATAACGGAGATGTGGCGGGAGTATTTGTAAACGGGCTGCTTGACAACATATATAAAAACGAAATAAAACACAAATAAAAAAACATATACAGCGTATATGTTTTTTTATTATATTAATACATATAAAATTTTCTTTTGCTTAAAATAATAACTAATATTATTTTGCAGGAGGAAAATTTTATGGATATATTTAACTATCCTTCAAGGCACCTTCAGGGACGCCCCATGAAAAATTTCGATATGTTTTTCGATGATTATTTTAATTATCCCGAAAACTTCCACGACGATGCTAACATGGGTTTTTCTGTCGATATAATCGAACACGAAGACGGCTTTACCATTGAAGCGGAGATGCCGGGTTTTAGTAAAGAAGACATTTCGCTTGAAGCGGACGGCGGTCAGATAATTCTTACTGCCAAACGCAGCAGTCAGACTAGCGGCGAAGGCCAGACTTATCTCAAAAGAGAGCGCAATTTCGGTCAATATCAAAGAATATTTTATTTAAACGACCTTGACGAGCAAAGCGTAAATGCAAAGTACAGTGATGGTCTTTTGACAATTCAAGCAAAAAAAGAATCTAAAAAAAGCTTAAAAAGAAACAAAATTACAATAAGCTAAAGGAGAGCAATTTATGGATTATAATTATTCATACCCTTCCAGACTTTACAGAGGCAGGCCCGAGAGAAATTTTCTTATGTTTTTTGACGATTATGTAAATAATCCGGAAAAATATATGGACAGCAAATATTTTACGTTTAACGTAGATGTGCGCGAACTTAAAGACGAATATATTATAGAAGCCGAAATGCCCGGGCATAGAAAAGAAGATTTAAGCGTTGAAGCGGAAGGCGGCCAAATTATTTTATCAGCAAAACGTATGAGCCAAGATGATAAAAACAGCGGTCAGTATATAAAAAGCGAAAGAAACTTCGGACATTTTCAGAGGATATTTTATCTTCAGGATCTAGATGAAAACAGTGTTACAGCTGAATATAAAGACGGTCTTTTAACGGTTCATGCTAAAAAAACTACTGAACTAAGCGGCAAAAAAAATAAAATACAAATTCAATAAGAAAAAAATGCCTCTTTTAAGAGGTATTTTTTTAATCTTTATTATTTTTAATTGTAATATATAAAATTTATGTTAGAATATTTTTATAAATTTAGTTTGATAAAAAGATATGGATTATGGATAGCAAACAGATAAACTTGATAGAACAATATTATTCATCCCCTGCTCCAAGCACCGTATATTGCAAAGAATGCGGCTGCGCAATTGACATTGCCGAAAATGAAATGTCATACACAATTGATAAAAACAGAGGCAGATTAAAACCGCTTACAATAATTCTGCTTACCGCTGTTGCGATATTATCAGTTGCGCTTTTAATATGCGCCCATATTATATCAGACTTAAAAAAGGCTTCGTCAGAAAACAAAGCCCATATTTACATATCGGATACAAAGATTAATTTAGAAGAATTCTATAAATTTTAGAATATTTAAGCAGCGAGAGTTTTAACTATTTTTTATGAAGGTAGCGAATGAAAGCAAGAAAAATTATTATCTTCTTTTTAGTAATTTTCTGTTTATTATTGCTAAGCTGCGGAAGTGAAGACGCTTATAAAAATAAGACAGACATTAAAAATGATTTTTCAATTTATAATGTCCGAATGTCTGAAGGCGTAAATTCACTTAACTTATATGAAAAAACATATTCAACTTTTTATACAAACTCGAAAAATATTTACATAACCGGCAGATATGAAAACGCTGATACAAATTTAAATATTAAATTTATATTAAAATATAATGGAAAAGAAATAAGCAAAAGCACGTTATCATGCAATAAATTTAAATCTGATTTCCGTACATGCTTACACTCCCCGGCTGGATGGAAAACAGGAAAATACTGCGTTGAAATATATGCAGGCAGTAAAAACGAGCCTGTAAAGTTAATATATTTCACAGTAAAAGCGTCTTATAAATACAGCGGTCCAACTGTGTATATAACGAAAACGGGCGCGAAATATCATAGCGGCGGCTGCCGCTGTTTAAGAAAAAGCAAAATACCAATTTCATTAGAAGACGCAAAAAAACGAGGATATGACCCTTGCGGCATATGCAAGCCGCCCAGGTAAATGATTTAAAGAAGTAACAATTTATAGAAAATTATAAATTCAAGTTATTATTTTGAAGATTGTGTTTTAAACAAATATAAAATATTGTTTGAACTTTGCGCATAAAAATTATCGGCAGGCACTGATAATAAATTGTCTTTTCCCACAAGTTTTACCATTACTTCGCCTTGGCAGGCGCGCAGATCGCATTCAACAACATCACCCGAATAAACGCTAAACGTTATATCGCCGCTTTTATCAGCGGCTTGTTCTATATAATATCCGTTAACCATTATTTTTGCGTTTTCATCCGATAAATTAAGCGTAACGCTGTATTGCCTTGGATAGTAATCGCTGCTTTCATACGCAGATATATCTTCGCGCAAATCTACAGCGGATACGGGGTTAATTACGTTTCTTGTAATTAGAACCTGAAAAGATACCGTAAGCACCAAAAAGGTAAGCAGCATAGAGCCGACAATTTTTTCTGTAAGCCGATTCATATATCCTCACAAAACAAAATAACTATATATATTAAGTATGCGCAAAATATATTTTTTATACAGCCATGCTCTTTTGTATGCTAAACAAGCTCTACAACAGTAACTCCGCTTCCCCCTTCGGTATATCCTCCCTGCCTGAAGGAGCGCACAAGATTATTGCCCTTTAAAAATTGCTCTGTTTCTTTTTTTAAAATGCCCTCCCCTTTTCCGTGGATTATCATTACGCTTTTATAACCCGCTATACTTGCGTCATCTAAATATTTGTCAATTTCTTTTATTGCGTCAATGCTGTCATACCCGCGTACGTCAATTGAAGTGCCAATTTGTTTTTTCTGGCGTTTTACTGAAGTATATGTTTTTTTGTTTTCTTTTTTTACTTTAGATAAATTGACCGATGCAAACTTAAGGCGCATTGAGCCTACGGTGACTTCGTATTCTTTTTTGCTGATACGGTTTATAATAGTGCCGTATGAGTTGATACTTTTAATATAAACCTCGTCTCCGGGCTCATACTTTCCGTCATCTTTAACTTCAATATCATTTTCTTTTATATTCTTATCTGGTTTAAGCTCATCCGAAAGATGCCTTAAGCGGCTTCTTATTTCTTCGGCGTCTTTTATGTTTGCTTCCGCTCCCGATTTTAAGTCTATCAGCTGTGATATTAATGCATTGCTTTCTTTGTTTGCTTTTGAAATTATCCTCTGCGCTTCTGTTTTAGCTTCATTTATCAGACTGTCTTTTTTATCAGTAATTTGTTGCTTTTCTTCCTTCGCGTCATTATAATACTGCTCCGCATTTTTAAGTTTTTGCTCTGCGAGGCGCGCATATTCTTCCGCTTTAGCTTGTTTTTCTTTTATTGTTTTGAGTATTTGCTCAAAACTTTCGTCTTCGCTGCTAATGTAGCTTCTTGCTTTTTTAAGTATTTCATCACCAAGCCCGAGTCTTGAAGCTATTTTAATTGCGTTGGATTCTCCGGGCAGCCCTATTGTCAGTTTATATGTAGGCATTAAAGTTGACACGTCAAATTCTACGCTTGCGTTAATTGCGCCGTCTTTTATCAGGGCGTATTTTTTGAGTTCCGAATAATGTGTGCTGATAAACGCTTTAGAGCCTTTTTCAAGTATCATATCAATAATTGCCATGCCTAAAGCCGCGCCTTCCTGCGGGTCAGTG
>JAAZOI010000231.1 GCA_012797825.1 Eubacteriaceae bacterium
ATTTAATGACAGTAGCTCCGCAGCAGGTTGAGGCAGCTATTTGCAGGCTTGCTCAGCTGGCGCGCGCAGCGGGATTGCACTTGGTTGTCGCCACTCAACGTCCTTCCGTTGACGTAATTACAGGTCTTATAAAAGCGAATATACCATCAAGAATTTCTTTCATGGTCTCTTCTCAGGTAGATTCCAGGACAATAATTGATATGGCAGGAGCTGAAAAACTGCTCGGCAACGGTGATATGCTTTATTATCCTGCCGGAGCAAGCCAGCCGCAGAGAGCTCAGTGCGCATACATAGACCAAAAAGAAGTGGAACGCATGGTAGACTTTATTAAAAAACGCACGAATGAATCATACAGTGAAGAAGTTATAGAAAAAATCACTTCGCCGAAATCTGTTGTAAGCGATTATGATGACGAATTGTTTGACGAAGCAGTTAATCTCGCAATTGAAAGAGGGCAGATATCGACATCCATGATACAGCGCAAAATGAGAATAGGCTACGCTAGAGCGGGAAGAATGGTAGACGAGATGGAAAGCAGGGGTATAATATCGCCTGCGGACGGAAGCAGACCGAGAAACGTTCTTATCTCATATGATGAATATTTCAACAATAAGGACAGCGGTGCGGAAGCGGAAGAGGCAGAAGAATAAACAATGACAAAAAGTTTTTATATAATATCGCTTGGTTGTGCGAAAAATCTTACAGACAGCGAAAGCATGGCATATCTTTTAGAAAATGAAGGCTATATACTTACTGATAAAATCCAAGATGCGCAAATAATACTCATAAATACATGTGCATTTATACAAGACGCTAAAGAGGAAGCAGTAAGAGAAATTTTAAAAGCCGCTCAAATAAAAGAATTAAATAATGATGCAAAATTAATAGTTGCAGGCTGCCTTGCGCAAAGGTATGCAGATGAGCTTAAAGACGAAATACCCGAAATTGACGCGTTTGTAGGAACAGGTAAATACGCAGATATTATAAAAGCTGTCAAACAAGCGGAAGCTGGCAATAAAACATGTTTCACTCAGGATATAGACTGCGATATAAAAGAAACGCAGCGGAAAATATTTACGAAAAAACCCGTAGCGTATTTGAAAATAAGCGAAGGATGCGCAAGAAACTGCACATATTGCGTAATACCCAAATTAAGGGGTAAATACCGCAGCCGAAAACTTGAGGATATAATAAAAGAAGCAAAAAATCTTGCAAATGACGGTTATAATGAAATAATTTTAGTAGCGCAGGATGTAACATTATATGGAATTGATTTGTATAAATCAAAAAAACTTGTTGCTCTGCTTACCGAACTTAATAATATAGAGAATATAAAAAGATTAAGGCTTATGTACGCGTATCCCGAAGGTCTTGACGATGATATAATAAACTGCTTTACAAAACTTGATAAACTGCAAAAATATATAGATATACCTATTCAGCATATAAATAATCAAATACTTAAATCAATGGGAAGAAGCACCAGCAAGGAAAATATTATAGCTTTATATAATAAGCTTAAGTCAGCCGTACCGGAAATAGCGATAAGAACTACATTTATTGTAGGATTTCCCGGAGAAACGGATGAGCAGTTTGGAGAAATAACAGATTTTATAAACAATTATCCGTTTGACAAAGTCGGCGTTTTTAAGTATTCACAGGAGGAAGGAACGCCGGCCGCGCAGATGACGGATCAGATAAAAAAACAGGTTAAAACGAAGAGATACAATACTCTTATGAGGCATCAGCAAAAAATATCCCGCGGAATAAATAATTCATATATCGGATTAAACACAGAAGTTTTAATATATGATAAGATAGAGAGTAACATTTATTTAGGAAGAACATACAGGGACGCGCCTGATATTGACGGAGGCGTAATAATTGCCTCGGATGAAGAATTAATTATAGGCAAATATTATAACTGTATTATCACGGGCGCGGACGAATATGATTTGCAGGGTAAGGTTATAAAAGATGAATTTAGCCAATAAACTGACGCTAAGCAGAATAGTGTTGATACCATTTTATATATTGTTGTTTCTGCTGGATTTTAAATATCATTATTATTATGCGGTAGCAGTGTTTATTTTGGCAAGCATAACCGATTATGTTGACGGCCGCATAGCGCGAAACAGAAACATGATAACAACATTCGGAAAATTTGCAGACCCGCTCGCGGATAAAATGCTTGTAGCCGCATCTCTGTTATGTTTTATGAGTATCGGCAGAATTGGGGTATGGGCATTATTTATAATACTTGCGCGGGAATTTGCGGTAACGGGACTTAGAGCCGCTGTAGCGGCTAACGGAGTAGTGCTTGCCGCAGGGATGTGGGGAAAAGCAAAAACATTTGCTCAAATGATAGGGCTTATATATCTGCATTTTGAAGTTGCTGCAAGTATTAAATACGCCGTTATCGGGGATGTGTTAGTATATATTATGGTAATACTTACATTGATATCGGGTATTGAATATTTTTATAAAAATCGTATGAGCATTCAATTAAAATAGGAGAAAGTATATGAAAAGTGAAATTATCTGCGTAGGCACGGAAATATTGTTCGGCGATATTGTAAATACAAATTCGCAGTACATATCAAAAAATTTAAATGAATTGGGAATAAGCGTTTTATACCATACGGTAACGGGAGATAATCCTGTAAGACTTAAAGAAGCTTTCAGACAAGCGTTTGAAAGAAGCGACGTTATTATTGCAACGGGAGGGCTTGGACCTACCCAGGATGATTTGACAAAAGAAACCGCCGCCGAACTGATGGGAGTAGAGCTTGTGGAAAACAAAGAGTGGACGGACAAGCTTTATGAAATGTTCAAAGGCAGAAACATTACTCCCAATAACTTTAAACAAGCGCTTTTGCCGAAAGGTTCTATAATGCTTTATAATTATAACGGAACAGCACCCGGAGTTATTATAGAAAATGAAGAAAAAACAAAAGCGATAGTGCTGCTTCCGGGACCTCCTTTTGAGATGGCGCCTATGTTTGATAAAAGCGTACTGCCGTATTTAATGGAGAAAACCGGAAAATCATTTTTTTCAAAATATTATATGATAACAGGTTACGGCGAAAGTGCGCTTGAGCATGAGCTTTTAGATATAATAGATATGCAGACTAACCCTACTATTGCAACATATGTAAAACCCAACGGCATACTGCTGCGGGTTACGGCAAATGCAGAAAACAAAGAATCTGCTGATTTAATAATTGATAAATATGAGAAAATAATATATTCACGACTCGGAGACGGCATATTTGCAAATGAAGATATAAGCATTGCAAAAGTAGTGCTTAATATGTTAAAAGAAAGAGATTTAATATTTGCGGCTGCGGAATCCTGCACCGGCGGAATGATAAGCACGATGATGACAGAAAACCCCGGCGCAAGCAATGTTTTTTACGGAGGACTTGTAACTTACAGCAATGACGCTAAAATGAAAATACTAGGCGTTAAAAAAGAAACTTTAGAAAAGTACGGAGCCGTAAGCGAAGAGACAGCCATAGAAATGGTTAACGGACTTGCAAAATTAAGCAATGCGGACGTTGCCGTTGCTGTTACGGGAATTTCCGGACCTTCCGGCGGAAGCGAAGAAAAACCCGTAGGACTTACATATATAGCGGTTTACTATAAAGGGCAGACAACAGTAAAACAAGCTAATTTCGCTTCAAGACGAAAGATGCACCAGTCGCGCGTAGCATGTGAAGCATACAATATGATACGTCACAAAATGATTGAAGATAAATAATAGAATTAAATATTTAAACTATAAAATAGGAGATATGATATGGAAAAGGAAAAAGCTTTAGAACTCACTATAAAAAGCTTGGAAAAACAGTTTGGACAGGGTTCGGTTATGCGGCTTGGAGACCATGCCGCAGATATGAATATCAGCGTGATACCGACAACATCTCTTGGTTTGGATATAGCTTTAGGTATCGGTGGAGTGCCTAAAGGAAGAATAGTCGAGATTTACGGCCCTGAATCTTCGGGCAAAACAACCGTGGCATTGCATATAGCCGCCGAAGCGCAGAAACAAGGCGGAATTGCGGCATTTATAGACGCGGAGCATGCGCTTGACCCTGTTTATGCAAAAGCATTGGGAGTAGACATAGACAATCTTATTGTGTCGCAGCCTGATACAGGCGAACAGGCTCTTGAAATTGTTGAGGCGCTTGTAAGGAGCGGAGCTATTGACGTTGTGGTTGTGGACTCTGTTGCAGCCCTTGTGCCCAAAGCGGAAATTGAAGGCGAAATGGGAGATCAACACGTAGGCCTGCAGGCAAGACTCATGTCACAGGCGTTAAGAAAGTTAGCGGGAGCAATAAATAAAAGCAATTGCTGCGCGATTTTTATAAACCAGCTGCGTGAAAAAGTAGGCGTGATGTTCGGGAACCCGGAAGTGACTCCCGGGGGAAGGGCATTAAAATTTTACTCGTCTGTAAGGCTTGAAGTACGGCGCATTGAAACAATCAAACAAGGAAATGACATGATAGGCAACAGGACGAAAGTAAAAGTAGTAAAAAATAAAGTCGCGCCTCCGTTTAAATCGGCCGATTTTGATATAATGTACGGTAAAGGAATTTCAAAAGAAGGCGATGTTTTAGACATAGCAAGCGAATGTGAGATTGTTGATAAATCGGGCGCGTGGTATTCGTATAACGGCGAAAGAATGGGACAAGGCAGAGAAAACGCTAAAATTTATCTGCAGAATAATCCTTTAATATGCGAAGAAATAGCGTTAAAAGTAAGGCAGCATTTCGGGCTAATAAAAGAATAATTTACATAAAAATAAAGGAATTTAAATGGGCAGATATAAGTGCGTAATTTTCGATCTTGACGGAACGGTGGCGGACACAAAAAAAGGGATAATAAACGGGTATAAATACGCTGCTAAAGAAATGGGATTTAAATATTTAAAGGCGTATGATAACGATATTATAGGACCGTCCTTATACGACAGTTTTACAAGATTTTATAAATTTTCTGATGATAAAGCCAAAGAGGCTGTTGAATTGTACAGAATATATTACAAAGATAAAGGTTTTTTGGAGTACGATTTATATGACGGCATAAAAAATCTCATATTCAATTTAAAGCATAACGGTATATCAATTGCTTTAGCGACGACTAAGTATAAAGATTTCGCAGAGCTTATGCTTAGAAACAGCGGAATTTATGAGTATTTTACATGTGTTGCCGGAAGCAATGCCGACGGTTCGTTGTCGGGCAAAAAGGAATTGCTTGAATATGTAATGGCAAATACGAAATATCTGCCGTCTGATTGCGTAATGGTCGGGGACAGGTTTTACGACGCAGCCGGGGCAAATGAGGTCGGAATGGATTTTATAAGAGCCGGGTACGGATACGGAAAAGATGAAGAATTTGACTGCCTTAAAGTTGATTATACTGTAGTGACAGCAAATGATATTTTAAAAATTGTAATAAATTAGCATTATAAAAAATTATATATAAGTTTCATTTTTTGTAGTTTTTTGTTAAAATAAGTACGAATAAGTATAAATGAAAAGGTATTAGTTACATATGATTCTTGAAGTAATTTTACTTAGCTTTATAATCGCCCTTATCAGAAAAGGCAAATTTAAAAATATTATAAGTTATAATATCAAATTTAAAATTGTTTTTTTGCTGTATTTAGTTGTTCAGGCGGGTCTAGTTTTTTTCGGGTACTTGCTTCCTGCGCAAATAGCGGATTACAGCATGCTGATATATCTGTTAAGCTATTTGCTTCTAATGGCATTTTTAGCAAGGAATATAGGTAAATACGAGTACATAATAATATTAATCGGAGTATTTTTAAATTTTGCGGTTACGTTTTTAAACGGCGGGAAAATGCCGTTATCGCTTGATTCAGCGGCAATAACGGGACTTACAGATTCAGCAACCATATATTTAGGCAAAATGCATCTAATCAGCTACGCAATGGATTCCACTACTAAACTGAGCATACTAGGTGATATTATTCCTATGCCTTCGGTATATCCGTTTAGTATTATGATAAGCCCGGGAGATATAATTATATGCATAGGCGCATTTATTGCAGTTCAAAGGATGTTTGTAAGGAAAAGCAGCAGTATAAAACTAAGTCAGAGAAAAGAAATTGAAAGAGAAGAAAATTATTTCAGTAATAATATACCTCTTACTGATATTAATGAATTTTTCAGTAAAGACCCAAGCGAATTAAAAACATTTTCACAAGCGGAAAATAACGCCATAATGGGTTTGGTTGATGAAAATGAACAGACTGAAAATAAAGCCGATACATATACCGAAGCGGGTAAAGAAGATATTAAACAGCTGAAAGAAGAAGAAACGAAAGACGCTGTTGATTATAAAAAAATTGAAAATAAAAATAATACAATAATGCAAGAAATTAGCCCGGATGTTATTAATGATGATAAACAGCTTGATAATAAATTATCTGATATAAAATTTAATGACGATGCATCAATAGAGCAGGGACAGATAACATTTTTAGATCCGGAAATGTCTAAATATGTTGACATGTATGATGCAAATGAACCTGTTGTTAAAGAAAATAAAACCGAGAACAAAGTAGAAAAAGCAGCATTTAAGCAATATCCGGATATAGGAGAAGAGTTAAGAAAACAGCGTGAAATCGACAGGCAGGCAAAGCTTGCCGCTCATCAGCGTGAAGTAGATGAAATTAACGCGCAGTTAGCAGCTCTTGATGAAATAGAAATAAGCGATCTGGCAAAATCAGAAGATGAAAAAGAAGAAGAAGTTTATGAAAAAACGCGTCAGCTTGAATCTCGTCCGTCATCTGTAAATACAGGATTAAAACCGTTAAAAGACGGAGAAAGTTTTGAATATAACAAAGATAAGTTTACAATAACCGTAAAAGACGACAATACTCCAATCGGCGAGCGCAAAGAAACATTTTTAAAAAGACTTTATGAATATGATATAGATATAAGAAAAACCCAAGCGGCTACAACCGAGGAAAAAGAAAAAATAGAGCTTGAGGTAAAAAGAGACAAAGGCATAAACGTAGACGATAAGTTTATTATCCAGGATGGAAAAATCATAGAAAATCCAAATTATAAACTTAAAAAGAAAAAATAATCGGCTGATACTCAGCCGGTTTTTTAATTTGATTTCAATTTGTATAATGTATTGATTTATGTTAATATGGCAATAATACGTGGAAATTGGCCGGTGATAAAATGGAATTAAAAGAAACTATTAAAAACATAGTAAACGACAAAAAATATAAGCCTATGAGCTTTAAGCAATTTGCATACCTATTAGACATTAGGGACAATGCGGAAAAGGATTTTTTAAGAGAGGTTTTGCGCCAATTAGAGCAGAATTCTTTTTTAATATCTTACGAAAACAAATATTACAAAGCAAACGGCGGCAGTTTAATAAGCGGGCTTCTGCAGATAACTTCCGGCGGATTTGGCTTTGTGCTTGTAGATAATGCTGATGATATATTTATATCCAGTGAAAATTTATCAGGCGCGCTTAACGGCGATGAAGTTCTCGTTCAGATTATAAAAGAAATCAAACCCCATTTTGAAGGCAGAATAGTAAAGATAGTAAAAAATAACAACAAGAACCTGCTCGGTACATTTTATAAAACAAAAAGAGGCGGCTACATTAATGCGGATAACAAGGGCATTACAAAAGATGTTTATATAAGCGAAAAAAGCGCTAAAGACGCGCAGAGCAAAGACAGGGTAGTATTTGAAATAATAAAAAAAATCAGCGCTGAAAAGCTTGAAGGCAGAGTGCTTTATATTCTGGGGGCAGCCGATAAAAAAGGCGTTGATATAAAAGGCGTAGTAATAAACAATGATATAAAATATAAGTTTGACGAAGATGTAATAAAGCAGGCAGAAGGCATAAAAGCTGATATAGATTTACAGGATAAATCAAGAGTGAATTTAATTGGTAGAAATATATTTACAATTGATGCGTTAACTGCAAAGGATATGGATGACGCGGTCAGCATAGAAATAAAAGACGATAATTACGTTCTGGGAGTTCACATTGCTGATGTCAGTTATTACGTTAAAAAAAATACTCCTCTTGACAAAGAAGCTTATGAAAGAGGCAACAGCACCTATTTTCCCGATTACGCGATACCGATGCTGCCGCACAGTCTATCGGGCGATATATGCAGCTTGCGGGCGGAACAGCCGCGACTTGCTGTAAGCGCCGTTATGACAATTGATAAAACAGGTAATGTTTTGGAATATGAAATTTTTAAATCAATAATTAAATCAAAAAAGAAAATGACATATACGGGTGTGCAGACAGTTTTGGATGATGTAATGTATGAAGATGATGATTATAAAAATTTTAAAAAAGAAATTTTGCTCATGGACGAACTTAGCGATATATTAAACCGCAGGCGCGAAAAAAGAGGCAGCATTGATTTTGATATGCCTGAGGCTGAAGCAATAGTTGATGATGAAGGCAACCCGATATTGATTAAAAAATCGGAAAGGCTTAAATCCCATAAGATAATTGAAGAATTTATGCTGCTCGCCAATGAAACAGTCGCTGAGCATATTTTCTGGCTTAATTATCCGTGTATATACAGAGTGCACGACAACCCCGAGGCGGAAAAAATGGCTGATTTAAAGGAAGTGCTGTTAAGCATGGGATATAAAATAAATCCTGCGAATATGCATCCTAAAAAGATCTCCGAGCTGTTATCCAGTATAAAAGACAAACCTGAAGAGGACTTATTAAAAAATATAGTGCTTCGCAGTATGCAAAGGGCGGTATATCACAATAAAAACACAGGCCATTTCGGCATTGCGGCAAAATATTATACGCATTTCACATCGCCTATACGAAGGTATTCTGATTTAATCGTCCACAGAATACTTGCAGAAATTCTTGCAGGAAACACTGAGCAGTATTTGTATAGTGATGAAGAACTTGCCGAAATTTCAAGGCATATATCTAAAACGGAGCGCATATCCGTAAAAGCGGAGCGTGAAGTAATGCGTATTAAAATGGCTAAGTATTTATCAGATAAAATAGGGACTCAATACAAAGCGGTTATATCACATATAACATCGAACGGTTTCTTTGTAGAACTTGAAAATCTTATAGAGGGTTTTGTGCCGTTTTCTTACTTGGATGATTATTATGTATCGGATTTGAAACGTTATCTGTTCTACAATGAAAGAAGCGGAAAAACGTACAAGCTCGGTGAAGTGGTAAGCGTAAAATTAAAAGAAGTAAATATAATCGACGGAAAATGTATATTTGTGTTTTCCTCAAAGGAAGAAAAAATAAATGAAGATATATCTGTTTGATGATATGCACAATGCGGATATAAATTATCTGCTGAATTACATCGATAAAATGCCGAAGCAGAGAGCCGCCCAAGCGCAAAAATATACTCATATTCGCGATAAAGCAATTTGCGTTCTTTCTTTTATGCTGCTTAAATACGGGCTTAATGAGATTGGGCTTAAAACTGACAATATAGAATTTATATATAAAAATAATGGCAAGCCTTATATTAAAAATGAAAATGTTTTTTTTAATATAAGCCATAAAGATGATGTTATTATCTGCGGTTTGTCAGATAGCGAATGCGGAGCGGATATTGAGAAAATAAAACCATATAAGCAAAATTTGGCAGAGCGTATCTGTTCGTCTGAAGAATTAAAATTATTGTCGCAATGTGATAATAAAGAAGAAGAGTTTGCAAGGATTTGGACAATAAAAGAAAGTTATTTAAAATATAAAGGTATAGGCATAGCGGCTGATTTGAAGTCTGTAGAAAAGAATATACTAAAAGAAAACTTATACATATACTCGCAAAAATACGATGAATATTTAATATCAGTATGCCTTCCTGTTAAATCAGAAATTTCAATTCATAAAGTCAGCTTTGAATGATTAATAATCTATAAATTTATTCCGTCAAAACAAATTCATATTATTTATACTCTAAAAAAATTCTGTTATGTATATTATTGGCAAGTTAAGCAAAAAATACCGCAAGAGGTGAATTTTATGCATGACAGAAAAAAACTTACGATATCAATAATTACATTTATTTTTGTCTTTACTTTCGTATTCGGAACTGTTTTTGATGTAAACGCTGAAACTGTCTATTACGGTTCTCCGAGTTCTTCAGTTAAACAGGTGCAGCAAAAATTGAAGAATTGGGGTTATTATACCGGAAACGTCGACGGTAGTTTTGGTGTAAAAACAGAAAAAGCCGTACGGGCATTCCAGGCCAAAAACGGACTTGCCGTTGACGGAAAATGCGGCAAACAGACGCTTGAAGCTATGGGCCTTGGCAGTCTTGCCAGCAGCGGCGGCGACGGCGGTAAAAGCACTGGCGGAAACGTAAGCAATGATGCGTATTTGCTTGCGCGCTGTGTTAACGGAGAGGGAAGAGGCGAGCCGTATTTAGGGCAGGTAGCTATTGCCGCCGTTATATTAAACAGGGTTGAAGACTCCGGCTTTCCCAATTCGATAAGCGGCGTAATATATCAAAAAGGAGCTTTTGACGCGGTATCTG
>JAAZOI010000232.1 GCA_012797825.1 Eubacteriaceae bacterium
CCCCGCATACAGCAATCCGATGTTCTTTCACGGTTAAACCTGAAAAAGGGCGAGTACTTTGTGGTATCGGCTCACCGCGAGGAGAACATAAACTCCGAGCGTAACTTTGGCAACCTTATCCGCTCGCTTAACCTGATTGCCGAAACCTATGGTTACCCAATAATTGTGAGCACACACCCGCGCACCCGCAAGATGATTGAGGCCAAAGGGGTACAGGTTAACCCGCTGGTGAACTTCCTTAAGCCGCTTGGCTTTACCGATTACAACGCCCTGCAGCAAAACGCCTACTGCGTACTATCGGATAGCGGGACAATCTCGGAGGAGTCGAGCATACTTAACTTCAGGGCGCTGAATATCCGTGAGGCGCATGAGCGACCCGAGGCCATGGAAGAGGCATCCGTAATGATGGTTGGCCTTAACCCCGAACGTATTATCCAGGGATTGGCTCAGGTACAGCAACAAAAAATCGGCACCGAGCGCAACTTCCGCCTGGTAGCCGATTATGCCATGCCTAACGTATCCGATAAGGTGGTTAGGATTATCTTAAGCTATACCGATTATGTGAAACGTGTGGTGTGGGGAGAGGGGCTTTAGATTACACCAAGAATCTTTGGTATTGAAATATTACTATCTTTTTTTATAAATTTTAAGTAAGCACAAATTGAAAACACATAAATTGTTCTTACTCCAATTATAAAAAGTTCTGGAATCCTTTTTGGGTGTTGAATATGTCTATAAATACTTGCTAAGCCTATTTTTTTAATAAAAGTTGGGGTTAATTTTTCTTTACCTGCGAAAACATCTATCATTCCTCCACAGGGAATAATTATACAATTTTGAAGTTTGTCTTTTAATTTTAATGCCAGTTCTTGTTTATAGGGTGTTGGCATACCTATTAGAATAACATTTGGTTTTGTGACAATTATATCATTTAATACTTTTTTCTCGTCATTTTTCGAAAAAAAACCATTATGTCCACAAATTGAAGAAAGATTACTATACTTTTCCCTCAAATTTATTATTGCTTTAGTTTCACTTAACTCAGTAGCACCCAATAAATAAACATTTAAACCTAATTTATTAGCAATTTCGAGTACCCTAATTGTTAAGCGGGGTATTGAAATATCATATAATAGCCTAAATTTAAAAAGTTTTATTATCAAAAAAAACAAACGTCCATCTGTAACCAACAAGTCAAATTTACTGGTTATATTGTAATATTGTTTATGTTTTTTAATATACGATAAGACCGCTAAGGAGTATCCATAGAATATAAAACTTTTTTTTTGGTTAAAACATTCAACAATGTAATTATCTAATTCATCACTGCTGAAAGATGATACTTTTAAACCAAAGAAATTAATAGAATTCATTTTAGTTCCAATGATATTTTTTGAAATACATCAATTAAATTCTTTTCAAATACTTCAATAGTATATTTCTCCAAATACTTTTTTCTCGCAGATTTTCCCATATTATTTCTAAGAACATCATCATCTAACAAAATTTTTAACTTTTCAGCAATTTGATCAGGGCTGTGCTTATCGACAAGGAAACCGGTTACGCCATCATCTACAATTTCAGGAATTGCTCCTTCTCTTGTAGCTATGACTGGAATTCCGAATTGCATAGCTTCGATTAGTACAAGTGGGAAAGCGTCATTCAATGTTGGATAGACTAAAACACTTGCTTTTTTTAAATATTCATTCTTTTCTTGATTATATTTTGGACCTAAATATGTTATAAAATGTTCAATTTTGTTTGACTTTATAAATTCATTTAAATATTTTTTTGTAATATCAATTTCATCACCTATAATATAACCTTTTATTTTTTGATTATTTAATTTACAGTTTTTTATTAGACAAGAAATTGAAAAAACATAATCTTTTATTCCTTTTGAAATTTGTAAATGTGATAAGTAAAGTATAATAAAGTTCTCATTTTTTAAATTAGTATAATTTAGGCTGTAATCTTTTATTCCATTATTAATAACAAATGTTTTTTTTGCATTAAATATATTTATGTCATACAAAAGTTTGCTTGAGAGTGTTATTATATATTCGTTACTAAAAGCAAATCTATACAAGTAACGATATATATTTGAATTTTTATATATACTGCAATATTTATTCCCTGCCGAACCTATCGTATTAAATCGCATTGTTGCCTGTGCGTAAACTTTGCTTACCCCTGCACCGATAAGAATACCGCCGTCCGAAATGCTTAAC
>JAAZOI010000233.1 GCA_012797825.1 Eubacteriaceae bacterium
AACAGTATGCCCTCACGGTAATGTTGACACGCAAGCTCTTGCACTGGAAATTCATAAAAAGTTTTATGACGGATACAGAAGTGTAAGACTGCCGCATAAATTTAAAATCGGTGTAGGCGGATGCCCCAATAACTGCATAAAGCCCGATATTAATTACTTGGGCATTGTAGCTCTTCATAAACCAAAATATAATTTTGATAAATGTATTGATTGCGCTGAATGTCTTACTGAACCGAAATGCCCCATGAAAACATTCAAAAAGAAAACGGGACCCGATAACGATGTATGCACTAAATGCGGGAAATGCATAGGTGCGTGCCCTTTCGGAGTTGCTGATGAAGGTGAAAAATGTTTTAAAATATACCTTGGCGGCAAATGGGGTAAAGTTGCAAGAATGGGCTCATTAATGAGCAGCTATGTTTATTCAAAAGAAGAGCTGTTTGAACTTATAGAAAAAATATTATTATTATACATTGAAGAAGGAAGGCCTCAAGAAAGATTCGGCGTTATAGTAGACAGACTTGGAATGGATAAAGTTGAGGAAAAATTAAAATCAAATGATTTGCTTAATAGAAAAGCACAGATTTTAGAAAAAAATGCGCAGAGCTAAGATATATTTGGCTGTATTTTTAATATTATCTTTTACGTTAATGCTTTGCTCCTGCGCTGTATCTGACAAAAATAATAATAATAAAAGCTATGCATTCACAGACGCGCTTGGCAATAAAGTAACAGTATCAAACCCTGCGCGTGTAATATCACTCTTTGGTTCTTTTACGGAAACCTGGGTTCTTGCAGGCGGCAATGTAATAGCTACTACGGATGATGCGATAAATGAAAGAAAGATGAATTTAGGTAGTGATGTAGAAATAATAGGGACGGTAAAAGCGCCTGATTTAGAAAAAATAATAAGTCTTAATCCTGATTTTGTTATACTTTCTGCGGATATTGCATCTCAGGTGCAGGCGGCTGAAACATTAAAGAAAGCAGGTATAAATTGCGCATTTTTTAAAGTTGAGCATTTTACCGATTATTTAAATATGCTGTCCATTTTAACCGATATAACGGGGCGGAAAGATTTATATAAGAAAAACGGACTGGATATTAAAGAAAAAATAGACAGCATTATAAGTAAAACAGAAAAAATGGCAAACTCTCCCAATGTGCTTTATTTAAGGGCTTATTCCACAGGCGTAAAATCAAAAGGAGACGATGATATGGTTGGAGCTATGCTAAAAGACTTAAAAGCGCAGAATATAGCGTCAATTTATCCTTCTATTCTTGAAAATTTAAATATAGAACAGATAATTATCGCCAACCCTGATTATATATTTATTTCTACTATGGGGCCTGAAAGCGAAGCCATTGATGAAGCTAAAAAAAGCATACTTACAAACCAAGCGCTTCAAGGCATAAATGCGATAAAAAATAATCATATCTACATTTTAGACAAGGATCACTTCCATTATAAGCCGAATGCAAGATGGGCAGAATCTTATGAAATTTTATACGAAGATCTCTACGAAAATAAATAAAAGCAGCAAAGCTAAAATTAATATTATAATTTTAATTTTAGCGCTGCTTATTACTTTGGCAGTAATAAGCATTGTTTTCGGATCGACTAAATTATCTCTCAAAAGCATATATTCAGCGCTGTTAAATAATAACAGCGCCGATTCTGTTTATAAAATAATAGTTTTTGTAAGAATCCCAAGAACAATAGCCGCAATAGCTGCCTGAGCGGCGCTGGCTACAGCCGGAGCGATTTTGCAATCTGTATTAAACAATGCTTTGGCAAGCCCGAATATAATAGGCATAAATTCAGGGTCAGGGCTTTTCGTTGTGATACTAACGGCTTTTTTTCCTTCATACTTAGCCTTAGCGCCTGCCGCCGCTTTTTTAGGCGCGCTTATCACGGCTCTGTTTATATATTTTATTGCTTATAAAACAGGCGCATCAAGAATAACCATTATTCTTGCGGGCATTGCGGTAGGCAGTTTTTTTTCAGCAATAATAGACGCAATTTTTACTATTGACCCGAATATTATGTTAAGCGCCAATTCGTTTATGGTCGGAGGATTCTCATCGGTGAGGTCTGATGCAGTGTTTTATTCTCTTATTTATATAGCAATCGGTTTAATAGTTTCGTTTTTATTAAGTAATGAAATGAATGTGCTTGCCTTGGGAGATGATATTGCAGCATCGCTGGGTATGCGAGTTAATGTTATAAGGCTAATATTAATATCTGCAGCAGCTCTGCTTGCAGGAAGCGCCGTAAGTTTTTCGGGGCTTTTAGGCTTTATAGGCCTAATAATTCCGCATATATGCAGAAATATTATAGGAACTGATAACAAGTATTTAATACCCGCAAGCGCTGCTTTAGGAGCTGTATTTGTATTGTTTTGCGATTTTATATCTCGCATAATTTTTGCACCATACGAGCTGCCTGTAGGAATTATAATGTCGGCTATAGGGGGACCGTTTTTTATATACTTGCTTTTTAAACAAAGAAGAGGCAGACTTTATGATTAAATTAATTGATGTAACTGCTGGATACGGGAAAACAGACATAATTAAAAATGTTAACGTTGCTTTTGAAAAAAATAAAATAACGAGCATCATAGGACCTAACGGCTGCGGCAAAACAACGCTGTTAAAAACAATATCGAGGCTAATTAAGCCATTCAGCGGCAGCGTATTATTTGAAGGAAAAGATATATCTCAGTTTTCCCCCAAAGATTTAGCACAAAAAGTTGCTGTTCTGCCTCAGATAAGAAACGCTGCCAACGTGAATGTCTATAATCTCATTATGCACGGAAGATTTCCTTATGCGGGGTTTACACGAAAGCCGTCAGAGAAAGATAAACAGATTGTTAATATGGCAATGGAACTTACGCACACAAGCGATTTAAAAGAGAAAAACATTCTGCAAATTTCAGGAGGCGAACGTCAGAGAGTGTATATCGCAATGTCTATAGCGCAGGATACAGATATAATTTTGCTCGATGAGCCGACTACTCATCTTGATATATATCATCAGATGGAAATAATTGATTTAATAAAACGACTTAACAATAATGGCAAAACTATAATAATGGTTATGCATGATATATCACAGGCAATGATGAATTCAAATTTTGTTTGCGTTATGAATAGCGGAAGCATTTTGTGCTGCGAAGAGCCTGAAATTGTTTATGGAAAAAAGCACATTGAAGAAGCCTTTAAAATTACTTGCAGACAAAATATCGTTAATTCAGACATATTCTATTCTTTTTCTAAATAATCGGCTATTTCTTTTATTGCATTAAATTAATATTTTAGTAAATTCATTTTTACAGGCAATTTTATGCTTGACTTGCAACCATTTTCGTATATAATGATTTTGTAACTAAAATGTAACTATACAATATCATTATTGTAAAAGGTGTAACATGAGATTAAGATTTCAAGTAAGAAGGAATTATGACAGAAGACTGGAAATAGTCAATTCCAGAATACTAAAAAAGATTAACCGCCATCATATGATTGATGAAATGACGTATGTAAAATGGCAGAAGGACATAAATGCCAAGAAAATAAGCAGCAAACTTGTCAATACTACGTCTTTTGGAATGTGGGTCAGCGAAACTGATTATAAATTATGCTGGATGCAATGCGCAATTAAATTTTATGCGGCTAATATTTTATATATCATATTAAAAGGTCTCCATGCTCTTAGAATAAAAAACCTAAAATCAGCTATTGTTTTATGTGCGCTGCTAATAGGAGCGCTTATTATATTTATGCCTCAGATGGCATACGGGTACAATGTATATTTAAACGGCAGTGACGTTGGAGTTGTAAAGGAACCTGCTGTTTTTGAAAAAGCCCTTAATAATATAGAAGATGATATGAACAAATGGTATAATATCGGAGATTTATATTATGAACATACTGTGGTTTATACAAAGGCTCCGGTAACAAAAGTCGGAAGCACTATGGATTTTGAAGAAAGCAAACGCACAGTATATGAAAAAGGGTTCGATTTATACGTCAAAGGCGTTGTAGTATACGTTGACGGACAGGAACTGGCAAGCGTGGGTTCTAAAGAAGACGGAGAAAATTTAATAAAAGAACTAACAATGCAGTACACTTCCACATCTGATAATGAAAAACTGATGCAGGATGCACAAATAGATCAAAAAATTACAATGGAAGAAAAAATAATTCCGCTCTCACAAGTTGAAAAGGTGGATGATGTAGTCGCCAGCGTATTTGGCACAAAAGATACAAGCACTGAAAACGTTGCTGCCGCCAATGACAGCGTTCAGGTTAAATCTGTATCTGAACTTTCAGATCAAAATAAAATTATGACGGCATTCAGCATAGATAAAGACAAATTCAAAACTACTGAAGCCAGTGCAAGCAAACC
Source organism: Eubacteriaceae bacterium (assembly GCA_012797825.1). Classification (GTDB taxonomy): domain Bacteria; phylum Bacillota; class Clostridia; order Eubacteriales; family UBA1433; genus UBA1433. Next base: position 4,412 of record JAAZOI010000233.1, read on the forward strand.
GCTTTTAACTATAAGAACAGTAAAAGAAGTTACGTTTACCGAAGATGTGCAGTACGGTTCCAAATATCAATATGACAGCACGATGTTTGAAGGAGCTGAAAGAGTAGCATCTGAAGGTGTGTTGGGGCAGGATAAAATAACTGCTATAATTACGTACGAAAACGGAACGGAAATAAGCAGACAGGTTCTATCAAAGGAACGTGTTAAGGATCCCGTAGATGAAGTATTAATATTGGGTACAATGGCTCTGCCTTCTGTAGCCAGTTCAGGCAACTTTATAATTCCAGCATCAGGCGTTATTTCTGCCATAAATAAACCCGGTGCGCATGCGGGAGGAAGAGCTGTAGATATAGCAAACAGAGTTGGTACCCCGATATATGCATCTGATGCTGGCGTTGTCGTAATGGCTAACTGGAATTCTGGATACTGTATGTGCGTTATAATTAAACACGCGAATGGATATTCAACATTATACGGGCATTTATCTGCCTATAAAGTAAGCGTCGGGCAAACTGTATCACAGGGGCAATTAATAGCGAGCATGGGTAATACCGGAAACAGTACAGGGCCTCATCTGCATTTTGCTATAAGATATAATGATCAACCCCAGGTAATATTGAGTTATTTTCCGTATTTAACGTTAGGACGCCGCGTAACAGCGCTGCAGCCATAGCGATAATCAAGTATTAAAAAAGACAGCATATAAAAATGCTGTCTTTTTTAATGTAATATTTGCTGATTAACTATTCCAATATCTTAACTTCGTTTTCCAATACAACTCCGAATTTGGCTTTTACCGTTTCTCTTACCATTTCAATAGTATCC
>JAAZOI010000234.1 GCA_012797825.1 Eubacteriaceae bacterium
GCGTTATCTACAGTTTTAGTGCTCGTTTTTATTTCCTCGGCAATTTCGGCGTACGATTTTGCCTGAAGATAGCCTTTTAATATTTTAAATTCAAGCTCCGATAAATTTTCTTTTGCAACTTTAACTAAAGTTCTTATGCTTTCATTGCTTATGTAAATATTTTCCGGTTCATATTCTCTGGGAATTGAAAGAACGTCAATAATTCTTATATTATCACTGTCATTTTGCAGGCTTGCGTCAATTGATACTGAGTTATTCAGCAGAGAATGTTTACCTGCCTGAGCCTTTTTAATTACGGTTATAAGCTGTCTGTTAATGCATATTGTAGCAAATACGCAGAACGGTACATTTTCATAACCTTTATATGTAATGATAGCTTTATAAAAACCTATCATGCCTTCCTGAAACAAATCGTCCGACTCAAGACCGTCCATAAAATAGCCTTTTGATTTGTTGTATATAAGCTTCGAATATCTTTTTATTAAAACATTATCTACTGTTTTAACGCCGCGCTTATACATCTGAATTAAATCTTCATCCGCAATGTCCTGAAACTCTTTCATAAAGCAAACCCCTTATTTATTTAAATCTTTAAGCTTGTCTTTAAATGCATCATTTGCATAAACTAAATTGTCATTACTTTTTTTACTGTCATACTTATTTGAAATTTGTTTTTCTATGCGTGATATATCATAAATCAGTTCCGATGCCGGAATTCTTAAAAGCCCGCCGCTTAAAACCATTTGCTGCAGCGCCCAATCCGAAGATACCACAGATATGTTTTCTTGGTTTTTCATATCAAATATCAATTCTTCTATGTAAGAATCGGCGGTCTGGCCTTTTTTTGTATAAACGATTTTTATGTTTTCATATTTTTCTTCTTTTGACTTAATAGAATCTGTTTTATAAGCATCATATATAACCAATATTTCAATGCCTTTATATGAGGCGTAATTTTGCAGTGTATGGTTTAATATATCACGCGCATAATCCAAATCCGAATCTATTAACTTTGAAGTTTTATCCCAAAAATTAATAATATTATAAGCGTCTACTATTAAAGTCTCCATACATTATCTTGTCCTGCTTATTGCGTGCATCATAATTCCCGCCGCGACAGACACATTAAGAGACGCCACATTGCCTTTAATAGGAATTTTAACAATAAAATCGCATTTTTCTTTTATAAGTCTTCCAACACCCTTGCCTTCAGCGCCCAGCACTAGGGCAAGAGGCATATTAAAATCAAAATCATTTAAATCTTCTCCGTCCATATCCGCGCATACAATCCATAAACCCTGCTTTTTTAAATTATCAATTTCCGAAGCTATATTCGTAACTTGAGATACCGCTATATGGCTTGCCGCGCCTGCCGATGAACGATATACTGTCTCATTTATTTCTGCGGACCTGTGCTTAGGAATTATTACACCGTGAGCATTAAAGCATTCCGCGCTTCTTATAATGGCACCCAGGTTATGCGGGTCAGTTATCGAGTCTGCAATTATTAAAAAAGGTTTTTCATTTTTATTAAGCGCTGATTTGATAATTTCATCAGTATCCGCATATTTAAAAGATGAAACAACTGCAATAACTCCCTGATGCTTTTGCGTTTTTGATGTATAGTCAAGCTTTGTTTTGCTGACAGTTTTTAAGCGTATATTTTTTTCTTTTGCAAGCGATATTATATCGCCAAGATGCATGCCTTCAGCTATCATTATATAATTTATATTAACATCTGACTTAATAGCTTCCTCAACAGGGCGCTTACCTTCTATATATAAAAAATCCATTAAATTTATCTTCCTTACTCTATATTGAACAATTTTCTTTTTTCAGCCATTTTACCGCAGCTCATTTTGCCCTCGGGGCAGGCACCTGAAAGGCACGGAGGGCCGGCATATTTGAAAACTGTAGGCGCAACAGCTTTAAGCTGTTTTATTATTTCTTGTGCAAGCTGTCTTATTTCCCATTGAGCTCGCTCACAGCTTCTCAGTCTTGCGAAATGAAGCAGTTCTCGGGCGTTCATTGTAAATACAATCTTAGTTTCACAAGCATTCGGCAGAACGTATCTTGCGTCTTCAATTGCTTTTTTCTCCGCTGCACTTTTTGCCGCTTTTTCGCTTTTTCCCTGCTCTATTAATTCTTGTTCATATTTTGTTTTCAGCATATCGGCAATTTCATCATACGCTTTCTGAGCGTCTTGCATGCTTTTTATAAAAATTTCTGCCGCTTTACTTTCTTTTTCAATTTCCGGCGGTATTATGTATTCGAACTGACCTTCTCTTACGTATCTTTGAGATTTTTGAGAGTAACTGGCGACTCTGTGTCTTACCAGCTGATGTGTAAGAGTTCTGCTTACCCCCTGCACTGCAAAAGTAAAACTTACATGTTCTATAGGCGACATATGCCCCATTGAAATAATCATGTTTAAAAATTTATCAGTTGAAGCCTTGTCCAAATTTTCCATTATCTCGTCTGTGCCTGCGTTGGAATAACATAACTTGGCAGCAGCTGCTATTATCTTTTCTGCATCCGGTGTGTAAGCAATTAATGATACCTGCAAATTTGTCTTCATTTTTTATTACCTCTAAATATATATTAATTATTTAATATGTAAGATAAAAATTTGTCGAATGTTATAAAAATATTTATAAAATCGAATAAATAAAAAATAATCAAAATATTAGTGATTTTTATAATATTTTTATTATTATTGTATCATATATCATATTTAAAAAACACAACAGGTTATCTGATATCAGAATATTTTTGTTTAGTCGCAAACCCCCCTCTTATATGGCGCTCAGATTTATTTTTTTCCAACACTTTTTTCACTTTTATTGCCAACTGCTTATTTATTGACATTAAACGCTCAGTCATATCTTTATGTACGGTGCTCTTGCTAATCATAAATTTTTTTGCTGTTTTTCTGACAGTTGAACCGGTAGTTAATATAAAATCAGCTTCACTTAAACATCTTTGAGCAATATAATCTTTCATATACGATTCCCCCCAAATTGTCTTAATTAATACATATGAAACAAAAAAGGGGAATATACTTTACTGTAATTAAATAAAAAATGTAATTTATTAAAATATTTATAAAAAAATATAAATAATTACAGTAAACAATAAATTATGACTATTTATTTTTTAAAATATTACAATAAAAAAGCGCCTTAATAAGGCGCTAGTTATTGTATGTTAAGTGATAGAATCCTGAAGGCTTACTTTTGCAGCAAGCTGAAGTTTGTTCTGTTTTAAATAAACGTTAAAATTATTTTGAATTCTCTGTATAACTATTTCTGATTTTTCAATTGATTCAGTAGCTAGCATCAATATAAATTGAGCTTTGCTGTATTGAGCAAAAGTATCGCCTTTACGCAATGATTTTTTTAATACTTCCCTTAATTCAAACATTGCGTTTTTAAGTATAGGGTTATCGGGAATATTGCCTTTTAAGTCAAGTATTGTAATTAACAATAAGACAATAGATCTTTTTTCCCTGTCGGCAGCTCTTGCTACCATTTGATACATTTGCTTAAATACTTCATAGCTGCAGAAATATGAACCTCTTATAGGAGTCTGGTCTTTCGTGGCTTCTCGTAAATCTTCTTTTATGATAAGAATATCATGTTCAATCTTATTTACCTTTTTACTTGCTTTCGCGTAAATATCTTTTATTTCACTGCCCAGCTCAACTCCGAGTTCATCTGAGAATATTCTGCTTACTCTGAAATATGAATTAACGATAACTTTATTCATATTTAAATTACTTAAAGCTTTAAACATATAAAGGTAAAAATCTTCGTTATACGGGTCAACAAAACAAGCCGTATTCGTAACAGTAAGAATTTCGTTATAGTGCTGAGTGTCAAATAGAAGTGACAAATAGTCTAAAACAGCATCAATATATTTTTTCTTATAATATGTCGAGCGCTGTATTACCCATTCCTCATTGCAAAGCTGAGGAAGGAAATCACCTTTATAAATTTCTATTATCTTTTTATATATAACAAGTTTATCTTCATCAATATCTAATCTTTGAATTAGATTTTCAAAAATTTCTATATCAAGATATAATGTATTTTCGTTATTCCATTTATAACTGCCTTCGCAAAAAAGTATAAATGTAGCATCTCCAAGCTCTTTTCTCAAACAGTAAACAGTGTTTTTAAGAGCCCCTTGAGGATTAGCTATATCTTCATCTTCAGTATACATAACATCCATTAGCCGCACAGTTGATAAAAGAGTATTTTTATGTGTTACAAGATAAGCCAGCAATTTCCAATGTTTATGCAGTTTGCCCGCACCTCTTAAAAGCAGTTTATTATCTACTTCTACTGACATGCCCCCAAAAAGATTAATATTAATTATATGGCTCATTTTTTCACCTTCTTAAATAAAAAATCTAAGAATTTTAAATTTGCTGTCATTGAATTGCCGCCGTTTTCTCTGAATCTGCAAAATCCTGCATACTTATTTTAGAAATAAGATTTAATTTGTTTCTGTTTAAATAACTGTTAAAATTATTCTTAATCCTGTTAAAAGCAATTTGGGCGTTATCTGCAGTATCAGTAGAAAGCATCAGCAAATATTGCGCTTTGCTATATTGAGTGAATATATCATTTTTTCTTATTGTGTTTGTAAGTACATCACGCAGTTCAAGCATAGCGTCAAGCAATATTTTATTCTGAGGAATATTATCGCTTATGTCAGCTATAGTTAAAAGCATTAATATTACAGTGCGTTCTTCTCTGGCAGCTGCCCTGACATTAAATTGATACATCTGCTTAAACACTTCAAAACTGCAGAAAAAAGGTCCTTTTATAGGTGAATTATCAAATGTGGTTTCCTTTAAATTATCTTTTATTACAGAAATATCAAGTTCTATTTTATTTAATTTTTTATTTGCATCTGCATATATTTTATGTATTTCATTTTTTACTTCCGCTGAAAATTCATTGCTGATGATTTTATTAATCTGAATATATGTGCTGACTATTAAAGTATTCATATTAAGAAAATAAAGCGCTTTAAACATATATAAGTAAAAATATTCATTATACGCATCAATGTTAGTTGCATGTTGTGTAACTGCAAGAATTTCATCATATTCATGACTATTAAGTAAAATTTCGAGATAATCTAAAACAGCCTTTGTAAATTTCTGCCTATAATAAAGTGATAAATCAACAGCCCATTGATCTTTTTGCAGCTGCGGTAAAAAATCGCCTTTATATAAGTCAATAATATTTTTATATATAGATTTTTTATACGCAATATCATTTGATTGACTTAATGACTGGATTAAGCTATTGAATTTTTCGATATCCAACAGTATGTTATTTTGTTCATTCCATTTATAGCCGCCGTCATTAAACAGGATATATGAATTATCGCCAAGTTCTTTGCGGAGGCAGTATACAGTATTTTTAAGAGTATTCTGGGCATTTAGTGTGTCTTCATATTCGCCGTACATCGCGCATATTATCTGCCTTACAGCAAGAGAAGTGTCTCTATTTACAATTAAATAGGCAAGAAGTTTCCAATGTTGATACAACTTGCTGTTGCTGTTTAACAGTAAGCTGTCATTGACTTCAACCGACATACCTCCAAATAAATTAATTTTCACCAAGTTGTTCATATATACCCGCCGTATTTATAAAAATTTTTTTTCCAAAAATTCAGGATTATGGCTGTAACGCAATGCATCTTCCCTTGTTATCTTACCATTATTGTACAACTCCAAAATACTTTTGTCCATACTGCACATACCAGCAGAGGAAGATGAGTTTATTACAGTGTATATTTGATGTGTTTTTGACTCTCTTATCATATTTTGTACCGCGCTATTTGCATACATTATTTCAAAGGCCGGAATATTACCGCCTTGTATTTGCGGCACCAACTGCTGGCTCACAACAGCTTTTAATACCATAGACAACTGAAACCGTATCTGCTGCTGCTGGGATGCCGGGAATACATCTATTATTCTGTCAATTGTATTTGCCGCGTTTGATGTATGAAGAGTGGAGATGATTAAATGCCCGGTTTCTGATGCTGTAATAGCAGTCTGCACAGTTTCATAATCGCGCATCTCTCCTAGTAAAACTACATCAGGCGACTGCCTTAAAGAAGCTCTTAAAGCCGGCAGATAGCCTGCGGTATCTGTATGTATTTCTCTTTGTGAAATAATGCTTTTTTTATTGCTGTGAAGATATTCTATAGGATCTTCCAGAGTAATTATATGATTATTTCTTTCGGAATTAATTTTATCAATAATGCATGCAAGTGTTGTGGTTTTACCGCTGCCTGCAGGACCCGTAAATAATACCAGCCCCTTTTGAATAGAAGCAATATCCATTACGCTTTGCGGAATATTTAAATCCTGATAGTTTGGAAGACCAAACATGATGACTCTTATTACTGCCGCTACAGAGCCGCGTTGTCTGAAAGTGCATACTCTGAACCGAGACAGTCCTCGTATGGTTAATGAAAAATCATCATCGCCTGATTTAATAAAATCATCTATTGAGCGGTTTGCTAGTCTGTATATCTCTTCGATTAATTCTTTTGAATCATCAGGAAGTATCTTTTTTTCATGCATTGTGATAATTTGTCCGTCTATTTTATAAGAAACAGGCTGACCTGCTATTATGAAAATATCAGACGCTTTTTGTAATACCGCATTGTTTAATACATCACTTAAATTCATAAAACACCTTTAATTACTTATAAACATTTATACTTTCGTCAATGTTTATTTCATTTGCGCTAATTTTTTTCCATTGAATTATTTCAAATTTTTTATTGTTTACTTTAACAGTAACATGTAAAATCTGCTGCATATTTATATTTTCATTAAATGTAATATATATTTTATTATTTTTTTGAACATATGTAAATTTGTATTTTTCACATTGGTTTTTTATATACGCAGTTTTATCTGCATTTGCCGAAGATAATATATCTTGTATAATCAATAAATTTTCTTCTGCCTTACTGTCTGCTGCGTAATACTGTGTTACAGACCGGGAATATTTATCTGTAAGATTCATTTCATTTTTTGCCGAAAGTAAAGTAAGCGTTGCAAATAACGTAAGGCATAAAACGGCAAATATCAATACCAGAGAAGCGCTTCCTATATTCATTCCAAATCTGTATTTTGTATTCATTGCGTATTCCTTAGGTGATTTACTTCTAATGAATAAATTACTTTATCTGCTTTGAATATTGTAATATACGCCTTATCTAAATTGTCTTTGCTTATTTTTATATTTATAGTCATTATATTAACAGCATTTGTAAGCTCTGAGTTTTGCCAGTTTTTATCATATCCGATTTTTAAAGTGTTACCTTCCGCTGTTCCGTTAAGCAAATCTGCCAATTTGGTGATATCCGAATCCGCCGCTTTAAAACATTGGGCAGCATTTTGGGCAGCTATAACACTTTTATTAAGTTCATAACTTTGCTCGTTAATAAGCTTTGCTTTCGCAAATATATTTACACACACTGCTGAGCACAGCGCGAAGAAAAACAGAACAATTATAAGCTCCATTAAAAACAAACTTGATTTTTTAGACTGTTGCTGGGTATACATATTTGCCTCTTTGTATAACATTTAATTGCAATTCAAATAAGTAAACATGATATTTTTTGTATCGCCGTTATATACGGTAATTTGCAGCAGGTCCGATAATACATATTCAAACTCAAGCCCTGATATATCTAAAATCTCAATGCCGTCGCCTTCTGAAAAATTTTCGTTCTTTTTACAGATGAGCTCCATCAATTTACCATTATAATAATACAGCATCGTAATGTATTCTTCGCTATTTATAGATTGTTCAAGCGTCAGCGCCTGAATGTTGTCTAATTTTGAAATATACACTCTGCCTCTCTCGTTGTAAGATAGTATTTTATTTGAGATATATGAAAGTGACGTTGTTTCATTAAATCTTTTATTAATGCTGTTTGAAATATTTTTATAAATATTTGCACCTGTTGCCAGTACAAAAAAAGTCGACATTACAAATACCAAAAAAATTGTAATTATAAAAACAGTATCTACAGTATGATTTTGTTTTTTAACATTCATTATTTACAACCTTTATTTTTATTGCTTTTCTAAAACTGTAATGTCAGGCATTATGTTTGATGCAAATAAAGAATAAAAAACAGCGTATTTTTCGGTGTTTACATCAATACCATAATTTTGTTTAAGATATTCATAGTTGGGGGGGTATCTGCCCTCGATTGCGTAACATGTTATAGCAGCTTTTTGAATACTTTTTTCCGCCGCGCTTATATCTTCTTTTATGCTGTTTTGGTTTGTAATTTGCATTCCCCATATAAACATAAGAAGGAAGAGAAAGAATATAATTGCAGGTTTTATACCTATGTACAGCATTTTTAAAATTTTAAATAATTTACTTGAATTATTTTCCATTTCATCTAACCTATTGCAGACATGATGCTCATAAGCGGAATCATAACAGAGAGTAAAATAACACCCACAATTACTGATAATACTATAACCAGAGCTGGTTCAACCCTGTTTATACTTGAATTTATTTCCTCCCAGGCCTGAACTTGAAGTTTAGCGGCAATTTCACGCATTACTTCATCAGCGCTGCCCGTTTTATAACCTACGGCAAGCATACGACCGAATAGACTTGGGAATATCTGTGATTTGATAAATGCTTCCGAAGAAGATGTTCCTTGCTCTAACAGCGCCATGCAATTATTTATCTTTTTTTGTAATATAGTATTAGTATTTATTTTAGATGTTAACTGAAGTGATTTGTCAACATCCATACCGCACGACATACAAATACTTAAAGCGTCTGCGAACTTTGCAGATGATAATGTTACTGAAACTTTTCTTTTTGAAAATATCTTTATTATTATTTTTTTATTAAACGCGTCTCTTAATTTATCATTAACATAGATGATAATCGATGCCGCAATAAGTACTAATAATAAAATTACAATAATTATTATATATTTTTGTATGCCGCTGCCTATATATAGTAATATCTGAGCAAAAGGTGAGAGGCTGCTTCCGAATTGCATGAATACGCCGGCAAACAATGGCAGAACTTTGGTAATGAGAAGTGTTATTACAACAAGCATCAGCAGCAAAAGCACGGAAGGATAAATTACCGCATTTTTGACATGATTTTTTATATTTTCCTGATTATCGTAATAAGCGGCAAGGTTTCTCAAAACCTGTTCAAGTTTGCCGGTCTGTGCGCCGATTTCTATCATATCTGTCATATATGAAGGGAAATGAC
>JAAZOI010000235.1 GCA_012797825.1 Eubacteriaceae bacterium
AAAATTAGTTGCAATTATAAAAAATAAATTTAATAAAACAGAAAAAAAAGATACTTAATACTAAAAAATAAAAAAAGAATTGTAATGTTAATATTAAAGCAATTCTTTTTTTTAAGCAAAATTGAATTTAAACAAATATTAGCATAAATAGTATTTTTTACGACATAATAGAAATAATCTAAATATTTAAAGTACTTTTAGAATGCAACAAAAATAATGCTTGTATATTGACATTGTATATGTTTTGTGCTATTGTATTTTTTGGTAAATCGTTGTTAAAAATTTAACTTTAGAGGTTCTGATGACTCCAAATATTAATCCAAAAAACATTAAATTAACTATCATTGTAGGACATTACGGCAGCGGAAAAACGGAATTTTCAGTAAACTACGCTGAATATATGCAGGCAAAAGGCGAAAACGTTGCTATAGCCGACCTTGATATTGTCAATCCTTATTTTCGTTCAAGAGAAATTGAAGAAGAGCTTAATTCAAAAGGCATAAGAGTAATTGCATCAAATTTAGAAGTAAAGAAATCGAATTCTATAGACCTTCCGTCGGTTTCAGCGGAGTTTAACGCTTTGTTCCAGACCGATAAATACTTCGGAATAGTTGACGTGGGAGGCAATCCCGTAGGAGCTACCGCTTTGGGTCGTTTTTCGGAATCCATAGAAAAAATTGATTATAAAATGTGGATGGTTGTAAATGCCAACAGACCAGAAACCGCTACCGTTGAACAGGTGGTTGCGTTTATGGAGGGCATTGAACTTAAATCTAAACTCAAAATAAACGGGCTTGTAAACAATACCCATTTAGTAAGAGAAACATCCGAGAAGGATATACTTGCAGGTGATGCATTGGTAAGAGCGGTAAGCGAACAGACCGGTTTGCCTGTAATTTACGCATCATATATAGATAATATGGTTGATATGAGCAAATATGATTTAGCGGGGGAAAAATTCCCGATGAAACTGCTTATGAGGCCCGAGTGGCTTTAAATAAATAAGAAAGGTGGCAATAAAATGGCAAAAGGAAAACTCACAATTGACTCAGAAAAATGCAAAGGCTGTGAACTGTGTGTTAATTTCTGTCCCAAAAAAATCTTAGCATTAGGCAAAGAAACAAATACGAAAGGATATTTTCCGGTAACAGTAGCAAACGAGGACGAATGCATAGCGTGCGGAACGTGCGCAATTATGTGCCCGGACAGTATCATTACTGTTGAGAAAGAATAGGAAGGAAGGAGAAGGAAAAAAATGGCAAAAAAATTGATGAAAGGTAACGAAGCAATTGCTCAGGCAGCTATAAATGCAGGAGCTACACATTTCTTCGGTTATCCAATAACACCGCAAAGCGAATTAATTGAGTATATGGCAAGAGAAATGCCAAAAGCAGGCGTATGCTTCTTGCAGGCAGAAAGCGAAGTAGCTGCAAGTTACATGGTTTATGGTGCAGCAGGCGCAGGCGCAAGAGTAATAACATCGACATCATCTCCGGGTCTTGCTCTTAAGCAAGAGGGGTTGACATACATGGTTTCAGCTGAATTACCATGTGTTGTAGTAAACATAATGAGAGGCGGCCCTGGTCTTGGAAATATCCTTCCGCAGCAAGGCGACTACTTTATGTGCACAAGAGGCGGCGGAAACGGCGACTATTTCCATCCTTGTTTCGCACCTGCAAGCGTGCAGGAATGCGCTGACTTAATAACAGAAGCATTTGATATAGCTGATGAATACAGAATGCCTGTATTAGTAATCGGAGACGGTATGATAGGCCAGATGATGGAACCGGTTGAAATTCCACCTTACAAAAAATATGTTCCGAACAAACCGTGGGCGGCAACTGGCGAACACGTAACAAGAGGAGTCCACAACAGAATTAACGCTATGGATTTGGCAGCTGACGTATTGGAAGCTAAAAACGAAAAAATCCAGGCAAAATTAAAAGACTTATCAGCAAAATATGTTAAATATGAATCTATAGACGTTGAAGACGCAGACATCGTGCTTGTTGCATACGGCACACCGAGCAGAGCTTGCAAAAACGTACTTAAAAAAGCTAAAGAAGAAGGTTTAAAATTTGGCTTGATAAGACCAATAAGCCTTTATCCTTTCCCGAAAGTTGCGTTTGACAAAATTAATCCTAAATGCAAAGCAATACTCGTAGTAGAAC
>JAAZOI010000236.1 GCA_012797825.1 Eubacteriaceae bacterium
AAGCTGCGCCATGTTATGAAATATTGCGCCTATAATGCTTACGCCTATAATGCTAAGCTTATCTTTTGCCAGCTTTATAGCGAGATACATCGCTATAAGGCTTACAAGTCCGCCGCTTAGCGAATATATTAAAGCTGTAAAATTAGTAAATATAAAAGCAGAAAGTATTATCCTTAAGCTAACCACTGTAAAAGACGTTTTTAAATCAAATAAATACAGTGAAAGAAGAGTAGCTATGCTTGCAAGCCCTAACTTTGCGCCGGGTATGGGTATCGCGGGAATAAAAGTTTCAATATACGAAAGTATCAGAGAAAAAGCTATTAGCAAAGAGACGTAAAGCAGTTTTTTTGTTTTCATTATTCTGCCTTTTCTATTGTTATTATAAGACGGTGGGGAAGACACACTATGATATTGCCGACTTTATGTGCGGCTTTGGTATGCACGCATATTTTATCGGGGCAGTCCGCCGATGTGACTTTTACGCTTCCGTCTTTAATTTGGATTGTATTGCTTCCGTACTGCGTGGCAACGGTTAATGTGGTATCTTTATTTAAAGACATAGTCATATAAGGCTTTTGATCGACAGTTATGGAGACGGCTTTATTATTTGCATCAGAAGCGGTTATAAGGATTATACCCAGCGCAATTAGCGCGACTGCCGCAACGATGATAATAATTAATTTATCGCCTTTTTTCATATGATACCTCCAGACAGAAAATATAACATAAAAAAGCAGTTAAAGCAAATAAAAAAGCGCCTTAAGGCGCTTATAATCTACAGCTTTATATTATAGCAATGATTTAACGGTCCGCTGCCTTTGCCTAAATCAAGCCCTGCCTTAAGCGCCCCTGTTATATAATCTTTCGCGTTTTTTATGCTTGTTTTCATATCATAACCCATCGCGAGATTGGAAGCTATCGCGGAGGATAACGTACAGCCTGTGCCGTGAGTGTTGGGGTTGTCTATTCTGGGAGTGCGGAACCAATATATTTCGCCGTTAGTATACAATAAGTCATCTGCGTTGCCTTCAAAGTGACCGCCTTTAATTAAAATGGAACCTTTGAAATTCTTTGAAATGTCTTTCGCGGCTTTTATCATTTCATCGGCTGAATGTATTTCATAGCCCGCAAGGCACTCGGCTTCCATAAGATTAGGCGTAATTATATCAGCAAGAGGCATAAGTTTATTAATAAGCGCGTCCAATGCTTCGGGCACTAAAAGCTTGCTTCCGCTAGTAGATACCATAACGGGGTCAAGCACGATATTTTTAGCGTTATACTGTTTTAATTTATCCGCTATAATGCCTATTATATCAGCGTTTGATACCATTCCTATTTTTATTGCGTCGGGGAAAATGTCGGTAAAAATAGCGTCAAGCTGTTTTGCGACAAAATCGGGTTCAACATCGAGTATTGCGGATACTCCAGTTGTGTTTTGAGCTGTAAGCGCGGTTATTGCGCTCATTGCGTAAAGTTTATGAGCGGTTATTGTTTTAATATCAGCCTGAATGCCCGCACCGCCGCTGCAGTCGGAGCCGGCTATTGTAAGCACTGTTTTCATTTTTCACCTTCTAAACTATTTGTCCGGCAAGCTCTAGCAGCTGTTTTGATGCCGCAAAAATATCGGGTTTAGCGTAAATAGCGGATATTATCGAAACTCCCGCTATACCTGTTCCTTTAAGCCTTAACATATTAGTCTCATTTATGCCGCCTATAGCGACTACGGGAACTTTTACGCTGTCACAGACTTTTTTAAGCGCTTCCATGCTCATAACGCCTGCGTCAAGTTTAGTAGATGTCGGAAACATAGCGCCTACGCCTAAATAATCGGCTCCGTTGTCGATGGCTATTTTAGCTTCTTCTACGGTCTGCACCGATACGCCGAGAATTTTATCATCGCCTATTAAACGGCGCACTCTGCCTGCCTGCATATCGGACTGCCCGACATGCACTCCGTCCGCGTTGCACGCAAGAGCGACATCGATATTATCATTTATGACAAAAGGAATTTTATATTTATCAGTAAGAGCTTTAATTTCAAAAGCTTCTTTTAAGAACTCATCATATCCGAGCTCTTTTTCGCGAAGCTGTAGGAAGCTGACGCCTCCTTTAATGGACTGCTCAACAACATCCGCAAGCGTTCTTCCGTTCAG
>JAAZOI010000237.1 GCA_012797825.1 Eubacteriaceae bacterium
AATGAACTGCATATAGGCGACAGCGAAAACCCGCTTATTCCTATCATGCAAAGTAAAAGCCCCGTTACAGCTCCGAGTTTATAATAAAACCATTTTTGCGCAGTCGATAAAATAGCGTTATATATGACGCCGTTGCAAAGGCTGAAGACAACACCATATAATACTGTAAATAAAATATACGAAGATGACGGCAGTATGTAAATTATCGATATAGAGAAAGCTGCCATAGCGCAGCTTACCGCTAATATTTTTGTTACTGAAATTTTCTGCTGCAATTTCCCCGACAAAATGTTGCCGATCGGGAAAATTCCCATATTGATCATTGCGGGAATGCTTGCGCTTGCGGAATCAACTGAGAAATAATTCATTATATAAGGCTGTAAAATACTCCAAACATAATTCAGCGCGGCGGGGATCATCAAAAGAAGAGCAAAAATAAGTATTAAGTTTTTTTTATTTTCTTTTATCATTTTACGTCCTTATCGTACTTAATTAATATTTGTGTAATTTCTTTGAGTATTATATTATAATCTTAATGCTCTATAACGATTCTGTATTTGTAGTTATTATAAAGTTATTATATTTCTAAGTCAATAATCAACGATTATAAAAACCGCGCGTTTGCGCGGTCTCATAATACTTGCTTCATTTTATTTTATTAATCATATATAAAATAAAATTATAACAAGAATTGTTTTAAAGGACTTCGCAATTTCCATACAGTTCCATTTGAAATTATTGTAAAAGCGTCTTCTATTTGATATAATATAATTTAATTTGCAAAAGTTTAAGAATTATTGGTTGTAATTGCATAATGTTGTTCTCAAGCTCTATATTTTTATTCGGATTCCTTCCTGCTGTTCTGCTTTTTTATTATATATTTTTTAGAAGAAACCGCAAATGGCAAAATATATTTTTAACATGTGTCAGTCTGTTTTTCTACGCATGGGGAGAACCATTTTTTGTTCTGATAATGATTTGCTCAATTATTATCAATTGGGCGTTTGCATTATGGGTGGATAAGGTTCGTGCTGATAAAACGAAGGCAAAATATACCTTAGCGTTAATGGTTGCGGTGAATATCGGGCTTTTGTTTGTTTTTAAATATTTGGTATTTACAATTGTTAATATAAATAGATTTTTAGGAGCTGATATTATTGTTCCTAATATTATTTTACCGATCGGTATATCGTTCTTTACATTTCAAGCTATGTCTTATGTTATTGATGTGTATCGCAACG
Source organism: Eubacteriaceae bacterium (assembly GCA_012797825.1). GTDB lineage: Bacteria > Bacillota > Clostridia > Eubacteriales > UBA1433 > UBA1433. The sequence goes on from JAAZOI010000237.1 coordinate 1,242, forward strand.
CCGGAAAGGCGCAAAAAAATCCACTGAATGTTGCGCTTTATATTTCATTTTTCCCTCAATTAATCGCAGGTCCTATTGTTCGTTATAATACAGTTGCTGAGCAAATTATTAATCGAAAAGAAACATTTAATGATTTTTCGGAAGGTGTTTGCAGGTTTATCATTGGACTAAGTAAAAAAATACTGCTTGCAAATACGCTGGCATTGGTAGCGGATAAAGCTTTTGCGGCGCAATCGCCGTCAGTTGCTTTAGCTTGGTTAGGAATTTTTGCGTATACATTCCAAATTTATTTTGACTGTTCGGGTGATTCTGATATGGCGATTGGTCTGGGAAAAAT
>JAAZOI010000238.1 GCA_012797825.1 Eubacteriaceae bacterium
AAACCATTTCAGGCAGCGGCGGAAAGACTATATCGTTTGTATCGGATAAGAACACCAACATCACAGCGGTGCAGTTTGTCTTAAAAGCTGACGGGGTGCAGATTACCGACAAAGACGATAGCACAAACGATAACCAAACTGTACAGCTTACTTTCTGGCAGAAGTTTTTAAAGCTGTTCGGGCTGTATAAAGAACAATAAAATATAAAATTAAAGAGAGCTTATAAGCTCTCTTTTTTGGTGGTTAAAGCGATTAACTTGTTGAAGTCTTATTGCGATTTTTTTTGCTAAAATATCTTTGTGAACTAAAGAAAGATTGCCTTCTGCTGTCAGATGCATATAATCTATGTATATATGCGCTTCTTCTTAACTTGAGATATTTATCGTGCGTTTCTTTATTTGATGATAAACTTATATAAGCTAAGATATCGCCTTTAGATATTTGACGTTCGTTAAAATATATTCGCAATAAAAAAGAGCTTTTTAGCTCTCATTTAATCTTAATTATTTTATAAATACAACTTAACTTCTTTATCTTTCTTGCTTTTCGCGCCCAGCACTTTTGTTACAAGAAGCTTTTTCTTATATGTAATTTTCCTCGCCTGAGCATAGCACGCCCTTACGCAGGAAAAACATCGCAGACATAAATTTTCATCTATTTCCAAACTGTTTATATCTATTGCCCCCGCAGGACACAGTTTTGAACACAACCCGCAGCCTATGCATAAATTTTTGTCGATATCGGGTTTTTCCGTAAACATTTTAGCGCTGTTTTCGGGAAGCACTTTTGCCATTAGCAAAAGTTTCCCGTCTGGTACTGACGCCTCAATTTTACTTATATCTTACGCCGAATTAAGCTTGTTAATTATCATCTGTCCGAACTGTCTTGCGTTGTGCTCATCGCACAAGTTCGGTCTTCCAGCCGCTATTGGCACCTCTTTTGTAGAAAACGAATGCTCGCCTATGAAACTGGCGGCCGCCGCAGGCACAAAGCCCGCGTTTTTGACTATTGTTTTCATCTCGCTTAAAGCTGTTCCGTCTGCAATATTTCCGTATACAGTTACAACAACAGCCGGCTTTCCTTCACCCGAAAGGCTTTTCAGTGTCTCAGTAAGTATTTTCGGCACTTTCTCTTCGTATACCGGAATTCCGATAATTAGCAGGTCTTCTTTAACGGTTATCAAATTAACTTTGCGCGCAGAAGGCAAAGTAATATCTGTATAATTGACTTTTTTTATCCCCGTTCCCTGTGCAATAGCGGCAACTACTGTTTTTGTGGTGCCTGTCGGCGAGAAATATATTACCCGCGCCGAATTAATCTGCATATGCATCACACCTTTCCAAATCTGATACCTAATCTATAAACTCCCCTTTTACCGTACGCACAAACAAAGCAGCCATAGCTTCTTTGGGGTCTTTATGATTGTATATTATATCGAAAATGCACTGCGTTATAGGCAGTTCCACGCCGTATTTTTCCGCAAGCAGCATCATCGCCTTAGTAGTATACACACCTTCGGCTAATTTGTCAAATTCATGCCCGCCGATATACATTTCCCCGAAACGTCTGTTATTGGAATACGGCGAAAAAAGTGTTGCTTCATAGTCTCCAAGGTGCGAAAGACCGTATGCCGTAATTTCCGCTCCGCCCATTGCTTTTATAAGGCGCGATACTTCCCTTGCGCCGCGCGCCATAAGCGCGCCTTTAAGGCTGGTATAGCCAAGCCCGTCAAGCATTCCCGCCCCTATTCCTATAACGTTTTTGGCGGCAGCTCCTATCTCGGTGCCAATTATGTCGTCTCCCATATAAAGTCTCATTATATTAGTATTGAAGTTCTCAACAATGCTTGCTACAGTTTCATGGTTAACAGAGTCTATTATCATGCAGTTCGGGATTTTATAAACGTAATTCTGCACATGCCCGGGGCCTACCCATACAGCAAGCGATACATCAGGCAAATATTCATACACAATTTCGCTTAGTCTTTTGCCGCTGTCCTGCTCTATGCCTTTCATAGCAAGTATTATTGTTTTATTTGTAAAATCTAAATCTTTCAGACTCTCGAGCAGATTTCTGAGTTCCTGGCTGCTTACCGAAATTATTACATAGTCAGCGTTTTTAACGGAATAAGCCAAGTTAGTTGACAGTTCAACTCCCAAAGGAAGCGGCATGTACTCGTTTTTCCTGTCTTTTTTAAGCTTTTCCATATTTTTTGAGCTTTCTCTGCCCCACAGTATAACATTGTGACCGATGTCACAGCTGTAAGAAGCGTGAAAGCTCCCCCATCTCCCGCATCCCAGCACAGTTACATTCATTACAATTCTTCCTCCGTTAATTTGTGCGCCGTATCGATTAAAGCGTCTTCTAAATAAAAATTTCTAAAGCCGTTTCTTAACGCTTTGCTTTTTACCTTGTTTACCAGCGCGTTATTTATTTTTTTACCTCTAAGTTCCTTTAATAAAAAGTTGTTAAGAGATTTTATTTCGTATTCATCGCCTAAAAGACGCAGCACTTCCTCTATGCTGCATTCCTCAATTCCTTCCTTTTTTAAATAGGCTTCCGCCATCGCAAGCGAATAGTCTTTGTTTTTTAATTTATACATCAAGTTATGGGCATATACCCTGTCGTTTAAAAAATTATACTCATGCAGTTTTTCAATGCATTCGTCTATTTGCGCATCATTAAAACCGCATTTTATCAGATAATCGGTTATCTGTTTTTGACTTCTGTCTTTTACCGAAAGATAATTAAGAGCTTTTTCGTATGCGTCATCCATTTATTACACCTTTAATAAATTTTCTTTCGGGTGGGTTGGCGCCCGACACGGTTATTGCGCTTTTTAATATTTCATAAGCGGTGTTTGCCGCTTCTTTTTTTGAAGAATATATTTGAGCTATAATTCCGCCCTTTTGCGTGTATTCTCCATATGTTTTGTTAAAATAAATTCCCGCTCCGTAATCTATGGTGTCGTCTTTTTTTATTCTTCCCGCTCCGGCTTCAGATGCCGCCCTTCCTACTTTTTCGCAGTCAATTGAGCTTATATAACCGTCATTCTCTGCTAATACATTAACAATTACATTCGATAAGGGAAGCTTTGCGGTATTTTCAATATAGCCGCCATCGCCTCCTTGCGCGGTTATAAATTGAACAAATTTATTATAAGCCTTTTTACTGGTTATTGCTTCATCCATCATTTTATATGCCTGTTCATCATCAGCCGCTATTTTTGAAAGCTTAAGTATCTGGCATCCTAAAGCGTATGTTACCTGTTTAATATCATCAGGCATCTGCCCTTTTAAGCACATCACGGCTTCCGTTACCTCAATGGAATTTCCGACACACCTTCCTAAAGGCGCGTTCATGTCCGTGATAACCGCGGAGATTTTTTTGCCCGCGTTTACCCCTATTGCAACCATTTGGCTCGCAAGCTTTTCTGCGTCTTTATATTCTTTCATAAATCCGCCGCTTCCGCATTTTACGTCAAGAACAATTATATCCGCGCCCATTGCAAGTTTTTTGCTCATTATGCTTGAAGCTATCAACGCCGTATCGTCTACTATTGCGGTAACGTCTCTAAGAGCGTAAATTTTTTTATCGGCCGGAGTTAAGTTTGCGCTCTGCGACGTTATAGACATTCCTATAGCGCTTATATTTTTAATAAATTCATCTCTTTTTAGATGCGTCGAAAAACCGGGAATAGACTCAAGCTTGTCAATTGTCCCGCCAGTAAAACCAAGCCCTTTTCCCGACATTTTCGCTATTTTTACTCCGAGACAAGCTATTATAGGTGAGAGTATAAGAGATATTTTGTCTCCCACTCCGCCCGTGGAATGCTTGTCGGCTGTTATTCCTTTTATATCGGATAGATCCATTATGTCTCCGGAATTTTTCATCGCCTGGGTAAGATAAAATGTTTCATCATCTGACAGTTTGTTAAACCACGCCGCCATTAAAAAAGCGCTCATCTGGTAATCTGCAATATCAACCTTTAAGTAAGCATTTACAAAACAGGATATTTCATTAGGTGTAAGAGAATAACCATAC
>JAAZOI010000239.1 GCA_012797825.1 Eubacteriaceae bacterium
CATTACAATCCCGCCGGATGATAATTGGTTATATATCGGAGTTCTTTGTCTTACAACGTAATCCACATCAAAAAACATTTGGGCAGGAATACTCATTTCAGCATTTAAAATAAATTTGATTTTATTGTAGTTCAATTTGTTAAACGCATTGCCGGGAAATGGGTATACGGTAATAGGTCTGATCATTCCGGCTTTTATACCTTCTTTTCGCAGACTTTTTATAGCCGATTTTGCTATTCTCGCAGTTGTGCCGTATGCTGTTATAACAATTTCAGCATCATCAAGCATGTATTCTTCCCAACGCTGCTCATTTTTTTCCCATTCTGCATATTTTGCAGCCATTTTTATATTTGCCTGTTGCATATCAGGCACGGCTGCATGGTATGTCTGTATTACTCTTGCCTTGTCTACTGTGTCACGTTTGGTAAGTATGTAATCATTTTTATTTGGAAGCGTTGTAAGATCTCTCATTTTTGGGAACTCTATAGCTTCCATCATATTGCCAAGCGCGCCGTCTGTAAGAACAATAACCGGATTTCGGTATTTATCTGCTATATCGAATGCTTCATAGACCAAATCAACAGCTTCCTGCACGTTGCTCGGAGCAAAAACGAAACATCTTATACCCCCGGGCCCGGGGCTTTTTGTTGCAAACAAATAGTCTTGCTGTGCGGGAAGAATTTGGCCGATTGCAGGGCCTCCTCTGGCGACATCTATTATAACGGCAGGCAGCTCGGCTCCTGCAAGGTATGTAATTCCTTCTGTTTTAAGAGCAAGTCCCGGACCGGATGAAGAAGTCATGCTTCTTATTCCCACAGAGCTTACGACGTAAACCATATATATCGAGGCTATTTCACTCTCCCCCTGAATAAATTCTCCGCCGACTTGCGGAAGTCTTACAGAAAGATATTCGGGAATTTCGTTCTGCGGTGTTATGGGGTAACCTGCAAAAAATCTGCAGCCTGCCCTAACAGCCGCTTCAGCCATTGCCTCTGTTCCTTTTACAAATTCTCTGCTCATCTCATTTTCTCCTTATTTATAGACTTCGATTGCTGCATCAGGACATACTATCGCACATAGTTTGCATCCCGTACAATTTTCTTCATTGATTTGCTTTGCTATTTTATAGCCTTTTGAGTTTGTTACATCACCAATAACAATAATTTTTTTTGGACATTGCGTTGTGCAAATTTCACAACCCTTGCACAACTCAGCCGTAACTGTAATTTTAGCCATAAACTTACTCCTTTATTTATGCTATAGGATAGTTAATATAATCTAACTTTTACAGTATATTGCATTCATATATAAAGCTTCAAATTATCAACTTTTTAAAATATTAAAATATAATCGGTATTTTAAAAAATACGAAATACAGTTAAAATTTAAAAAAAGTATAAAAAATAAAAATAATTATAATTTTTTTCTTCAAAATTATACAAATAAACATATAAAAATATTTTTTATTGATAAGTTTTTGATAAAAAAATATAATATTCTTATAAATAAAAAAGAGGCGTAAAAATGAATAAAGAACAAATGGAATTTTATTTACAGGCGAATCCTTTTGAGCAGCTCAGCAAGATTGTATACATATTATTATTTGATGAAATTACATCTCTGAACATTAAGCCGGGAACTAAAATAAACGCCACGCAGATTGCCGCTGATTTAGATATAAGCCGTACGCCCGTAACAGATGCAATAAAAATGTTAAACGAAATAGGTTTTGTTGAAACTAGCCCCGATAAAAACGGATACTATGTATCATCGCTTAACAGGCACGATATTTTTAAGCTTTACGCGGCACGAAGCGCAATTGAATCAAAAGCAGCCTTTTTATGCGCGCAATTCAGTAAATGTCCCAACATAGATGAAATGGAAAAATTAGCTGATGAATTTGAAAAATCTTTTGAATATAAAAAATACGAAATTATAAAATCTATAGATATACCTTTCCATCAGCTTATAATTCAGTCGTGCGGCAATGATTATTTGCAGGAGTGTTATAATATCCTTAAAAAAAGACTTCAAAGATATCAATGGTTCAGCATTAAGTTTGTTCAGAAAGATAAAAACAATCCGATTACATCCGAGCTTATTTCACAGCACACGGCAATAGTAAACGCAATAAAACTTCATTTGCCTGAGCTTGCCGAAAAAGCAATGGAGAGTCATATACAATCATGTCTTAACCATACAAGATATTTTACGGATAAACTTGATCCTTTTAAACAAATTTAACAAAAGAGGAACGCGCCTCTTTTTATTTTTGTTATATTGATATAAATTACTGCATATAATTTTTAAAAATATCAGAAAAATCAAAGAGCCCCGATTTAAGGAGATAAAAAATGGAAAGCGCTTTGGGGTGGATAAATTTAGGTTTATCTGAAATATCAGGTATAAGAAACAGCAGTATGACATTGTCATTTGACAAAAATGACAATCTTTATGTTGCTTATGCCGACGGGTCGGAAATGTCAAAAGCTACAGTAATGAGATACGACGGGAAAATATGGGATACATTAGGTGAGAAAGGGTTTACGAAAGGATTTGTTTTAAATCTCTCCCTTGTTTGTGATAAAAACAATATTCCATACATTGCATTTTACGATTCTGCCGATTACGGCAAAACAACTGTAATGAGATATATTGAAAATAAATGGCAGACTGTGGGAGAAAAAGGAATATCTTTGGGAAGAACAGTAAGTTCTTCAATTACTATTGATACAAATTCCAATATTTATGTAGCATACGGCGATCAATCTTATTCAAACCGTGCAATAGTAAAAAAATTCAACGGAACGATTTGGGAAACGGTAGGCGGAAGACCCGTATCAGATAACGGAGCTTATAATATATCGATAGCAGCAAATAAAAACAATACTTTATATATAGCTTACGGAGAATATGAACCGGGGTGCAAAACAAGCAGAGCAATTTTAAAGAAATTTGACGGATCAGACTGGGAAATTATAGGGAGCACCGACTTATGCGAATGTTATATAAATGATATATCTTTAGCTTTTGATACAAACAATAATCCATATTTGGCTTACTCGGATGGTTTATTTGAAGAAAAAATAACTGTTTTAAAATTCAATAAAATTCAAAAAGAGGTTTTGGGAATGCGAGGATTTACAAGCGGAAAGGCATATTATATATCCTTAGCAATTGATAAGAATGATACAGTTTATGTAGCCTACAGCGATTTATCAAACAACAAAAAAGCCGCTGTTATGAAATACAACGAAAAAGACTGGGAAATAGTATGCGACGGCTCTATGTCGGAATGTGAAGTGAGATATACTTCTATTGCAATTGACAGCAAAGGAAAAGTTTATATCGCGTATATAAATTGTTCTGATTTGAAAAAACTGAAGTGTATAAAATAATTTAAAATATAAATCAATTTTTTATATAAAAATATTATAAAAATATTGACAAAACTATTTTTTTTTGCTATTACAAGATAGAAAAATTGAAGTGTTGAAAATTTAAACTCAAACGAAAAAGCAAAACACCCGAAAGGTTGTGACGCAAAACTAAAGGGCCTAAAGATAATCTAAGGCAGCCAGTTTCCGAAAGGAGTTTTTTATAATGAAAGAAACTAAAAAAGTCCAGCAAGAAGTTACCAAATATTCTAAAGCTTATACTTATGACACGGCAATAGGGCAGTTCGTGTTTTAATGTATAAGAGGGGCGAAGCCCCTCTTTTTTTATGAGATCTTAAATTTGCACCCACCCAAATTCAGCTTATAAGTCTTTTGATCTCTGTTAAGCAAATTTTTAACTTGCTGTAATATATAATATTAATTTTATATCTTAATGTTACTTTATAATATATTGACAATTGATAATGTTAATTTTAAGCAATATAATGTATAAACATTATTTATTGTAAAAGTAAAATATCTGATATAATGTTAAATAAAGCTTAAAAGATTATAAGATTATATACTTTTATTTTAAATTAAGCCATAATTAATAAAATATGATTATATATAAGGACACAAGTATATTACATTATAGGAAGGCAGGAAATAAAGAACTAAGGAGTGAAAGGTTTTGGGGTTTACAGGAATAATTCTTCTAAATTTATATTCAGCTTCGTTTCTATTGGTTATGATTATATATACCTTAAGTTATGGAGAAAAAAATAATCCGCAGCAAAAGCTTTTTCTGTATATGTTGAAAATAAATTTTTTATTACTTATTTTTGACATATTCGGAAGGTTTGACGGTCACTTAGGAACCATTTATCCGTTTTTAAATACTATAGGAAATTTTACTATATTTCTCATTAATCCGATTTTACCTTCGCTGTGGCTTATGTATGCCTACAATCACTCGGATAAAACAAATAAAAGCAGAAAAGTTTTATTATATTTTATTGTATTAATATTTATAATAAATACCGCAATTTTAATAACTTCGCAATTTAACGGATGTTTGTATTCAATAGATGAAAACAATATATATCACAGAGGTCCGCTGTTCTGGTTTGACAGTGTTGTAATGCTTGCTATAGTAATAGTCGCGTATGCGGCCATAATTCAGCAAAGAAAAATTATAGAAAGACAATATTATCATGCTCTTTTATTTTTTGCAGTGCCGCCGTTTATATCTTTAATATTGCAGATATTTATTTACGGCGTTTCGTTAGTTTATAATTCAATTGCATTCTCCTTATTTATCGTATTATTAAATATTCAGAACAGAAGCATTCATATAGATTATTTAACAGGATTAAACAACAGGAAAAAACTTGATGTTTACTTAAATGAAAAGATTTCACTTGCGACTGAGGCAAATACATTTTCTTTAATAATGGCTGATATCAATAACTTCAAAGTAATAAACGACCTGTACGGACACGCGGTAGGTGATGATGCATTAGAAGTATTTGCGAGGTTATTAAAAAATTGCCTTAGAACGACAGACTTTACAGCTCGCTACGGCGGGGATGAATTTGTAATAATCTTGGATGTCACAAACAAAAAAGATCTTTTGTCAACTGTAGGCAGAATAAACTTATATTTTAGAAACTTCAATAAAAACAGCTTAAAGCCTTATAAGCTCGAACTGAGTATGGGATATGAAGTTTATGACGTTAAATCTCAAATGAGAGCAAATGATTTTTTAAAGCATGTTGATTTATTAATGTATAAGAACAAACAGAAAATCAAGGAAAGAGAAAATTTAAACAAAGCTAAAGAGGAGTAAATGCCTCTTAAAACAAATAGTATATTTAATATTATACAGATAAAAAAATATTGTTATATTAAGAAATGATTAACCCCTTGCATGGCAAGGGGTTTGGCATTTAAGGCATATAAGGTTTATTTAATTTTTCGATATGAAGATAATTCCTAAATATTTCCCGTAAAAGTCAGATACAATAACACTACATTTAATCCGACGATTACAAAGGTTATTACAATTCCTGCAGTCTTGACTATTGGCTTGTTTGCGAATTTGCCCATGATTTTTTTATTATTCGTGATAATAAGCATAGGTATAATCGCAAATGGAAGCGCAAAACTGAGACTTACCTGGCTTAGTAACAACGCTTTCATCGGGTTTGCACCGATAAGAATAAAAACAGCTCCGGGCGGCATTGTTATAAAGCGCCTTATATTAAGAGGAATTTTATAATCTATAAAACCATCCATTACAGTCTCTCCCGCCATTGCGCCTACTGCGGATGAGGAAAGCCCCGACGCCAATAAGGCTATGCCGAATGCGCCGCTCGACAGACTTCCAAGCAAAGGTTCCAGAGACCTATGAGCAACTTCAATAGAATCAACATTTATTCCGCTGTTAAAAAATACAGAAGCTGAAACAATTACCATTGCAGCGTTTACAATAAACGCAATATTCATTGCAATTACAACGTCAATTTTTTCCATTTTTAAATGACTCTTTTTTTCTTCATAAGTTATATGATGATTGCGCGGCTGAACTAATTGTGAGTGCAGGTAAATAACGTGCGGCATTACGGTAGCCCCAAGCATGCCGGCGGCAATTAATACAGCCTGCCCGTTTGGCAGGGAGGGAATTAATGTATGAAGCGCAACTTGAGGCCAGTCGGGTTTTGCCAGAAAAAGTTCAATTATATATGCGCCGCATATAACCGCGATAAGTAAACCTATTACGATTTCTACGGCTCGCTGACCGTATTTCTGCAAATAAATTATTAAATATGTTATTAAAGCAATAATTATTACGGCTAGTCTTATCGGTACGGCAAACAGAAGATAAAGCCCTAAAACGCCTCCGATAAATTCCGCCATTGTTGTAGCCATTGATGCGATAATTGCGATAAAGTAAAAAAATATGTTTAAATTTTTAGAAAATACTTTTTTGCACATTTGCGGGAGGTTATTATTAGTTGCGATCCCAAGTTTTGCGGAAAGTATTTGCAAAAAAATTGCCATAATATTTGACCACAAAATAACCCATATTAAATTGTAATTAAATATTGAGCCTCCGCTTATGTTCGTCGCAAAGTTACCCGGGTCTATATAAGCTACGCTTACTATAAAAGCGGGACCTAAAAATTTAAATAAATGTTTTATTTTATATAAAAAATTATTTTTTATGCTTTTTTCCCTGTACAGTATAATACCGGGCTTAATTACAGCTTCTTTATTTTGCATAAGGCATTCCTTTTTTGGCATTAGTTTAAAATAACTTTGTTTTAGTTAATTAAAAATCTTAGCCTAAGCTAAGTTCTTTTACAAAATATGAAGACAATTGTATAAATGTTACATATTAAATGATTTTTTTTATTATTTTTGCATAGATATTAGTATTAATAATATAGGCAGGTTCTTATGGGAAACGATAATTTTCATACTTTTAACGAATATATGAAAAAGCTAGACAGCACGCTTACAGCTTCAATGGAAGATTATCTTGAAATGATATTCAGACTGTCGGAAAAAACTGGGTTCACAAGAATACATGAGCTATCTGACGCGCTTAATGTTCAGCCGCCTTCGGCAACAAAAATGGTTCAGCGTCTGGGTAAAATGAATTTAATTAAATATGAAAAATACGGCATTATAATTTTGGAAGAAATGGGCAAAGAAATGGGCGGAATTTTAATTCGGAGGCACAATACTATAGAATCGCTTTTGCGAGTACTTGGAGTCAGTGAAAAAACCATACTTGAAGAAACCGAAAAAGCGGAGCATACGCTTAGCGAGGAAACTATACATTGCATAGAAGAATTCATAGATTTCACGAAAGGAAATAATGATATTGTTTTAAGATTTAAAGCGTATAAAGACTTAAAAAAAGCAAACGGAGCATATCGGGTGAAAACTAAATCAGAGAGGTAATTATAAATATAGTTAATTATCGATTAAAGTATCAGTGGATTTATTTATAGGCAATCCACAATATTCGCAAATATTGAATTTTTTATTTATCGGAGCTCCGCAATTGTTGCATTTATTACTGTTGTTACTACCAAAAACTATTTGGTCTTGTTCTGCACAATACGTATATTGTATAAGTTTTTGTTCTATTAATTTTTGTATCTCCTTTCTTACTAAATTTTTATTTAACTTTAATTTTTCAGCAATATCGTTTATTTGAATAATGTTTTTTGCTGAAATGAATTTTACATATTTATCGAACCTTATTTTTTTATCTATTTCATAGGCTAATTTAATTATAATTAGACCAATTAAGAAAAAACCAATAAACGGCGTATAAACATCTGCTGGATCATAATCCTTAAACATAATATCAAATTTTTTGCTTATTAAGAAGATAAGAGTAAAAAATAATACTAAAAATCCAAGAAGATAAAATACATTGCTGATTGTTTTTTTTCTATTTGATTTCATAACAAGACCCCTTGTTTAATTACATTAAACAAAAAATGATATTGATTATTTATTTACTTTAAATTCATTTTAAGCTGTATTAAATAGATGAACCGCAGTATTGACATTGAGCGGCAGAACCCATTTGTTTTGTGTTCATGGCGCCGCAGCTTTTGCATTGTACCGATTCTGTATTTGTAATTGACGGCGTATAACCGTAATTTCTCACACCCATATCCGCAATAACGATCTCGTTGTTTTCCTTATCTATGTAAGCATTGATAAAATATTTTTTGTCTATCATCTTCTGCAAGTCAATTCTTACAAAATCAACAGATTGATTTGTTTTTATTGCTATTATATCTAATGAAGTTACTTGTTCTGCGGATATTAAAGCTACATACGTTCTAAAGCGTTTTAACCTTTTTTTAATATTCCAGCCGGGTATAACAAAAGCTAATCCTATGCAAACAAAAACAACAACTACAATAAAGAATTCAGTACCCTGTTCATTTGTATCAGCTATAGCTGCAATTCCCCCCAGAATAAAAAAAATTATTATAGCATAACCGATAATGCTTAGAAGCTTGCCCCAAAGCGTTACTGCCGTAACTTTAGCTTTTGATGTCATTTAATAGCCTCCTCTGTTTGCCTCTGCCAATTCTGTTTTTCTGACGGCAAGCAAAGCTTTTATTTCTGTAAGCAGTTCGTTTATTGAATTTTTTTCATTGGTGTTTAATTCTTCCTCGAGCTTAATTATATTGTTTAATAGTTTTTCATCTTTTGATAAAGCAGCTGTTTTATCTGAAAATTTAATATTTTCGTATATGTCATTTAACTGAGCTGCATACTGTTTGTATTTTTCGTTAAGAAGCAAAGCGTAAATTTTACTTTCGCATGTTTGTATAAGCGCACGTGTTTGTTTTATTCTTCGCTCGGTGTCGTTTATCCTGTTTGAGAATATAGCTACAAATAAATAAATTATGCATATAACGGCGAATACAATTATTTCCAAGAGTACGAAAGAGCCGACATGATTTTTAAACATTCCTGATATCAGACATAGTATTGAGGTAGCAATAAAATACACCGCAGATAAATATGACGAGCCGGATATTATAAAAACACTGTTTGAACGCAGAGAATTTATTCTAAGCGTGCATGACTGTACGAATAATAAAACTTCAGAAAAAAGCACAAATCCAAGCCCGACATAATTAACGTCTGATTTGTCAAAATCGAAAATAAAAAACAAGCAAAGGGTAATTACTATCAACAATAAATCTATTATTCCTATAAGCATTAAATTTATATTTTTTTTCATATATTTTCTCCTTATAGTTTACTTCCGCATTCCGGGCAAAACTTAGGCGATCCTTCAATCACGCATCCGCAGCTTGAGCATTTTTTTACAAGAGGCTCGCCGCACTCAATGCAGAATTTTGTTGTAGGTTTATTGGACGCGCCGCATTTGGGGCATATTTTCGGTGCGGTTTTTCCACATTCGGGGCATTTTTCCGCGCCTTTCGGCACATCGGCTCCGCAATATATGCACGGGTTATACGGATTTCCGCATTCGGGACAGAATTTTGCTTTTTTTGAAAAATCGCATCCGCATTCAGTGCATTTCACGCTGTCCGCTTTATCTGGCTTTTGAGCTTCGGCGCGCGTGTCTTTTCCGCATTTCGGACAGAAAATGCTGCCTGCTTCTATTTGGCTGCCGCAATAAGGGCAAATTTTTATTTCTTTCGTGTTCATAACTTCCGTCAGCCCGCCCATTTGGTTGCCGAATGCTCCGCCTATTCCCACGCCCATTCCGAGCCCTAACCCGGCTCCCATTAGCCCCGCTTGACCCGAGCTCGGGTTTTTGGCCGCTCCTTCAAGAGTATCGAAAGAACGCTGCTGAGTGTAACTATAACCCACTATATCCATTTCAGCTTTTTTAGCGAGAGCTTCTTTTAATTTTTTAACAGCGACATCGTCTTCGGGGACATTAATGTCGTTAACAAAGAAGTTAACAAGCTTAATGCCGTAATCCTCAAAAACAGGAACCATTTTTTTATTTAAAAATTCTGAAAGTTCTTCAAGATATGCGTTAATTTCAAGTATGCTTATTTGCTTTTTAACAAGATAGCCTGAAATAGCATCCTTTACTTTTGTTAAATACAACCCTCTGAAATATTGAATTATGTTTTCTTTGTCGAAGGATGACAAAGTGCCGACCAGTTTTATTAAAAACTTTCTTGAATCAAGTATTTGTATACCAAATTGCCCGAAAGACCGCACGGGGATAAATACTTTGTATTTAGGATCCTGCAATTGTATAGGTGAAGCAGTTCCCCATTTGATATCAAGTGAATATACTTTGTTTATAAACCATACTTCTGCGGCAAATGGTGAACGTCCCCCGAACGGCAAATTAATAATCTTATTTAATAACGGTATGTTTGATGTTTCAAGAGTGTGCCTTCCTGCAGTAAATAAATCAAGAGCCTGACCGCCCTTAAACAATATAGCTTCTTGAGACTCATTAACAATAAGCTGAGTCCATGTGCCGAGCTCTTCACTGGGATATTTCCAAACAAAAACATCCGGATTCCCGTTATATTTTACAACTTCAATAACAGCCATAATAAAATACCTCTGTAAATAAAATTAAGCGTTAAAATAATTAATAACGCCTTTGTGTGATTTGACTTTCTTTAATTTTTAAAAGGCATTACATAAATGATATTAATATTTGATATGATAAATAATTATTTCATATCGTGCCTTTCTATAATATCTTGTAATATTATATCAAATAAAAATTTTTTTTGTCAATATAATTAGAATAATGTATAAATCAATAAAAGTAAAATAAATGCTTCTATAAAATTTATTAAATATGATTTTATGTTATGAATATTATTTAAATAAAATAAAGCCTTTAAAAGGCTTTATCTCTTATCAATGAAATTTTATGCAATGACATTTGGTTGAATTGAACGAATGCTTTCGGCTAGAATTAATATTTCCTCCTGAGTGCACGGACGATGTTCTATGCGCGCTTTATCCTGCGGCATATATATAGAGGGCTTTCTATATCGGTTGAGAACGTATCTTGGAAGCAGCGGCAGTTCTTCTGCCATATTAATCAAATCTTCTTTGGTAAGCTGCGGATATACTGTGGTGCGGACTTCAAAATCAATGCCGCTTTTTGACAAAATAGAA
>JAAZOI010000021.1 GCA_012797825.1 Eubacteriaceae bacterium
ATATTATTTACGCTTTTATAAAATTTATTGCCCAGATAAGAACCTAAAAGCGGCAAAGCAATAATAAAAACAACATATATAAGATAATAGATATTAAATTCTTTTATCATATAGCTTGTAAGAAAATATACGCCTCCCAAAGAAAACGCAAAACTAAATTTCCATACCTTTTGCGCTAAAAACCCGAATAACAAACCCATAATAAAATAAATAAACAGCAATATGCCAATAGTTATTACGCGTTCTGAAACTGAGCCGTCCGAAAATACAGATACTAAGACTCCGAAATAACCTGTAACTAAACCTATTAATATCGCTGCGATTATACCTAAAAAATTTCTCATGTTTTACCGTCTTCTAATTATATTTATTATTATTTGCTTCAGCCGTGTCTTTCTCATCGGCAATTGTAAGTTTTATTTTTTCGATTCTTTTTTCTTTTATTTCAATAATCTCAAAAGTCAAGTTCTCAAATTTAATTATGCGCCTGTCATCTTCCTCAGGTATTACTCCTATTATATCAAGTAAAAATCCCGAAATAGTGTCGTGGTTTTCAGATTCTATTTCAAGTCCCAATTCATCATTGATGTCGTCAATATAGATAAGTCCTGTAAGCATATATGTTTTATCGTCAATTTTTTCAATTGAATATTCTTTAATATCTCCCGTATCGTTAATCGGTCCCATAACTTCTTCTACTAAATCTTCAATTGTAACAATGCCTGAAAATCCGCCGTATTCATCAATAAGCACAGCAAGATATTGTCTCGATTGCTGCAACTCTTTGAATAATTCGTCAATATTCTTGCTTTCAGGCACAAAATACGGCTTATGCAAAATAGATTTTATGTCAACTTTTTCAAACCCTACTTTTCTTGCCTGAAGGAAAAAATCTTTCATATATAAAATACCTATAATATTATCAATTTCATCATCGTATACAGGTATTCTGGAATGCCTGCTTTCTAACAGTTCGTCTATATATGAGCTTAATTTATCATTTATATCAATGGCATAAACATTTGTCCTTGATGTCATTATTTCTTTAGCCAGTATATCGTCAAATTCAAATATTGACTCTATTAAATTCTTTTCGTATTCATTAAATACGCCTGCTTCTTGTCCTGTTTCAATCATCGAGCGTATTTCTTCTTCAGATACTTTTTCTTCCAAAGCCTCATGATGCATACCCAAAATTCTTAATATTAATCTTGTGGAAGAAGAAAGCAGTTTTATAAAAGGCGACGCTATTTTAGAAACCACAATAACCGTCCGCGCTGTAGCAAGGCTTATTTTTTCCGCTTTTTGCAAGGCAACCCTTTTGGGAACCAGTTCTCCGAACACAAGCGTAAAATATGATAATATTATTGTTATTACAATAATTGAAATCTGATGTACGTAGGGTATTTTATAATTCGACAAGAAATTTGCGAAATGCTCCGAAATCCCTGTAGCTGCAACTGCGCTTGCAAAAAAACCCGCAAGAGTTATGGCTACTTGAATAGTTGATAAAAACTTAGTCGGCTCTTTTAATAATCTTTGCACTAAAAGAGCTTTTTTGTTGTCTTCTTCTGCTAATATATTAATTTTATTTTTGTTTACAGATACAATTGCCATCTCAGCGCAGGCAAAAAACGCGTTAACAGCCGTTAAGAATAATAAAAATATTATTTGAAATAAAATTATCTGCCCGTCAGGTTCAGGGTCTATCATAGTTTCCTCCGAAATAAATTACAAAAAAAATTATTTTAATGTATAATAACATATTTTTAATCATTCTGTCAATTTTATTAATATATTAACTCACAATAGCTATGTATTAATAAAAATATATAATTACTTATATAATAATAATTTGACAAAAATGGTTAATTAATATAATATTCTAAATGATTTATTGAAAATATATTTATCTTTTGATTAAATATTAAATTATTAATATATTTTTATACAATTTTTTATATCTTTTTGTTTATATAATAATTAAGTAAATTTATATTAAATTTATTTATGGAATATATAACCAGCGCTGCCGAACATAAGAAATATATAGCAAACAATAAAATAAGAGGTGTAAATGATGTGGTTTTCTAAATCGCGAGAAGAAATATTAAAAGAGTTTAATGTTGATTATTATATAGGTCTTAACAAAAATGAAGTCTCAAAAAGAGCGGAAAAATACGGGGAAAACAAACTTAAAGGCAAGCCTAAAAAAAGTGTTTTCATATTGTTTCTATCCCAGCTTCAGGACATGCTCATTTATGTACTGCTTGGCGCTACAGCGATTACAATCGCTATAGGAGAATATGTTGACGCAATAATAATACTGTCTGTTGTCATATTAAATGCTTTGATAGGCGTTTTTCAGGAGTTCAAAGCGGAAAAAGCTATTGAGGCTCTGCAGAAAATGACTACTCCGAAAGCTCTTGTGCGACGCGACGGAGAGATAAAGGAAATCAATTCAGAGGAACTTGTTCCGGGTGATATTATCATTCTCGATGCAGGCAGATATGTCCCCGCGGATATAAGGCTTCTTGAAAGCGCTAATCTGCAAATTGAAGAATCCGCTCTTACAGGCGAATCCGTGCCTACCGATAAGAACGCCAAAGATATTTATTCTGATCCCAAAACTCCTCTTGGAGATATGTCCAACATGGCGTTTATGTCAACTCTTGCAACATACGGCAGAGGCGAAGGCATTGTCGTTGCTACGGGAATGGAAACTGAAATAGGCAAAATCGCTAAAATTCTTGATGAAGATGAAGAAGAAATGACGCCGTTGCAAAAAAGGCTTGAAGAACTCGGGAAGGTGCTCGGGTATATTGCGATAGGCATTTGCGCGCTTATTTTCATAATTGCATTGTTTCAAAAACGCGATTTATTTGAAATGTTCTTAACAGCCATAAGCCTTGCGGTTGCAGCTATTCCTGAAGGTCTTGCCGCCATTGTGGCAATCGTTCTGGCTCTCGGCGTAACAAAGATGTCTAAAATTAACGCTATTGTAAAAAAACTTCCTGCAGTTGAGACTTTGGGCTGCGTAAATATAATATGTTCAGATAAAACAGGAACGCTTACACAAAATAAAATGACGGTTGTCAAAACATATACATTAAATAATTTTAATGAAATACCGCATGAAAAACCCTCACGCATGCTTGATAATGATACGCTGGAACTTATCCGTTCATTTGTATTATGCTCTGACGCGACGTATGAAAACGGCGAAGGCACC
>JAAZOI010000240.1 GCA_012797825.1 Eubacteriaceae bacterium
ACATCTTGTTTGCTCATATATCAGCATTCCTCCCTAGTATTTGCGCTGCAGTAATCGGCAATTTTTTTTCTTATATCGGCATTTGAAATAATATTTTGAGTAATTTTATTTTGCAAATCGTCAAATATTATGTTTGTCTTGCTTATATGCTTTAATTTCTTTTTTTTAGGCTTTTCTATTTTCCTTATCTTCCCGTCGCATAACAGAGCATAATCATTATCTAATACTTTCATTATAATCATCCATTGCCCTCTGTCTCTGCCTTGGCAAGATCTTACCAGCTGTCCGGGTGCTAAATTAGACATCATAATAAAACTTCCTCAGTCATCAATTGTTAAAATTTCGCATCCGTCTTTTTTTATAAGCAATGTGTGTTCATAATGTGCCGAATATTTTTCATCTAGTGTAACGGCAGTCCATTCGTCATCAAGTACTTGTACTTCGTAAGTTCCCATATTTATCATAGGTTCTACCGCGAGTGTCATGTTTTCTCGAAGCAATATACCTCTGCCTGCTGTTCCGTAATTTGGAACTGACGGATCTTCATGCATTTTAGTCCCTATTCCGTGTCCCACAAAGTCCCGCACTACCGAAAACCCGTTTGTTTCCGCATAACTTTGCACAGCATTTGAAATATCGCCAAGTCTGCATCCTTCTCTAGCATAGACCATAGCTTCATGCAAACTTTGTCTGGTAACGTCGATAAGTCTCTGTGCTTCTGCTGATATTTTACCTACGGGATAAGTATTTGCCGCATCGCCGTAATAACCTTTATATATCGCTCCGCAGTCAATACTTAAAATATCTCCCTCCTTAAGCTTTCGCGCAGAAGGTATTCCGTGTATTACCTGTTCATTTATGGAAGTGCATATAGATGCGGGATACCCGTTATAGTTTAAAAATGCCGGAATGCAGCCGTTGCTTCTTATTGTGTCTTCGGCAATTTTGTTAAGCTCAAGCGTTGTAATCCCCGGTTTTATATGCTTGCTTACTTCGTTCAGCGCTCTTGCGGTAATCCTGCCGGCATACCGCATTAACTCTGCTTCAGAATTTGTCTTTATTGTTATCATTTTTATTTAAGCGCTTTTTCAATATCTTTAGTAACAGCATCTATATCCTGCTGACCGTTTATATTGATAAGCACTCCTTTTTTATTGTAAAATTCTATCAGCGGACGAGTCTTTTCCTGATATTCGTTAAGTCTTTTGATAACTGTCTCTTCTTTGTCGTCATCACGCTGATAAAGTTCGCCGCCGCATATATCGCATATTCCGTCTTTTTTTACAGGATTGAATTTTACATGGAAAGTCGCGCCGCATTTTCTGCATATTCTTCTTCCCGTTATTCTTTCTGTTAAAACCGAAAAATCGACATCAATGTTTATTACAGCGTCAATTGCTTTTCCTGTTTTAGCAAGAGACTCATCAAGCGCTTCCGCTTGAGCTATTGTTCTTGGAAAACCATCCAGCATAAACCCGTTTTTAGCATCCGGCCAAGTAATTCTGTCTTCAACAAGTTCAACCACAACACTGTCAGGCACCAACAAACCTTTATCCATATATTCCTTTGCCTTTTTACCCAAGTCTGTGCCTTCTTTTATGTTTTGCCTGAATATGTCGCCTGTTGATATATGCGGCACTTTCTTAAGCTCTTTAATGTATGCCGCTTGAGTTCCTTTACCCGCGCCCGGCGGTCCGAGTAGTATTATATTCACTTCTCTTTCGCCCCCTTATTTTAAGAATCCCGAATAATTTCTCATCATTAATTGCTGCTCAAGTTGTTTTATTGTATCAAGCGCAACCCCGACGATAATCAAAAGGCTTGTGCCGCCGAACTGAAGGCTTATTCCCATGCTGTTTCCTAAAAATATAGGAAGAACAGCTATAATTGCTAAGAATATGCCGCCCGCCATAGTCAGCCTGTTCATTGATTTTTTAATGTATTCAGCTGTAGGCGCACCCGGTCTTATTCCCGGTATGAAGCCTCCGTATTTTTTTAAGTTGTTTGCCACATCATGCGGATTAAACACCGCGCCTGTATAAAAGAATGTAAACAATATTATAAATATAATATATGTTATAGTGGAAGAT
>JAAZOI010000241.1 GCA_012797825.1 Eubacteriaceae bacterium
CGGCAACATAGCAAGACGCGTTGCGAAACGTATGCAGGCTACAGGATGTAAAGTAATAGCGTATGACCCATTCATCAAACAGGACTTCGCGGATCAATTCGGCGTAGAAATGGTTGAAATTGATGAAATCTACAAACAATCGGATATGATTTCACTGCACGTTCCGCTTAATTCGGATACGGAAAAAATGATTAACAAAGCCGCTTTTGAAAAAATGGCTGCTAAAAAACCGATATTCGTAAACTGTGGCAGAGGCGGTCTTGTTGATGAAGACGCGTTATATGACGCATTGACAACAGGCAAAATTGCAGGCGCAGGTCTTGACGTTCTTCTTTCTGAAAAACCTGACCTTGCAGGCGAATACGCAAGATTTGCAAATATGGGAACAAACGTAATACTTACACCTCATGCAGCATTCTTCTCGGATCACGCATCATACGAACAAAAATTGTTTGCATGCCAGAACCTCAAGAATTTCTTTACCGGCAACACAGACAAAGTGCCTGTTGTTAACGGTATAAAAACACCTAGGGCGTAATTATATTTATTATTTTAAGAGACTGAACATTTCGGTCTCTTACTAACGTTAAAGAGGTAAAAAATGAGTTTTAAACAAGAATACGAAAAGAAAAAAATGTCTTTTAAAGATGCGGTAAAACTTGTTCAGAACGGCGATAATGTATATATGGCAGGTTCGAGTAATTTATCGGTGCCTTTAGCAGACGAATTATATAACAGAAAAGACGAGCTTAAAGATATTAGCGTTTTAAGCAGCCTTGTATCAAACGAAATAAAACTTCTCGGCACTGACTGCGATTTTAAATATACGTCTACATTTTTAGGCGGAGTTGAAAGAGCGGCGCAGAAAAACGGAAGACTTATAGACAACATGTGCTACCAGCTCAGAAACAACAGCAAAATGATACAAAACAGTTTTAATCCCAGCGTATTATTCTTCATGGCGGCGCCTATGGATGACGAGGGGTATTTTAACTTAAGCCTTGCTTCAGGTGATATTGATTCTCTTATTGATAAAGCAAGACTAGCTGTTGTGCACGTTAACGATAAACTTCCTTATATATGCACAAATGAAAACAGAGTCCACATTTCACAGGTGCACGCGATATGCGAACAAAGCATGACTGTTTTAACGCTTCCGAGCGGGGTTCCGTCAGAACTTGATAAAAAAGTGGCGTCCTATATCGTTGAGCGAATTCCTAACGGAGCATGCCTGCAGATTGGTATCGGAGGTATCGCCAATGCAGTAGGATTCAGTCTTGTTAATCATAAGCATCTTGGAATATACACGGAAATGTATACCGAAAGCATGTTTTATCTTACAAAAAAAGGCGCTGTTGACAACAGCTGCAAAAAAATGCACACAGGAGTATCTGTTGCGGGATTTTTGCTTGGAAGCCAAGAAATGTATGACTTCGCGGACCATAACCCGGCAATACTTACAAGGCCGTTAATTTATACGAACGACCCGTATCTTGTAGCACAGCATGATAACTTTGTATCTGTAAACGCATGCCTGCAGGTTGATATGACAGGTCAGGTATGCTCGGAAGCAATAGGCAAAGCCCAGTTCTCCGGAACAGGCGGACAAGTTGACTTTGTACGCGGCGCTCAGATGTCAAAAGGCGGAATGTCGTTTATAGCTATGCATTCCACAGCCGAAAAGAAAGACGGAAGCCGCATATCAAAAATAGTTATGAGCCATCCGGAAGGAAGCATTATAACAACCGGCAGAACAGATGTACAGTATATTGTAACTGAATACGGAATTGCAGACCTTCAAAATAAAAGTAGAATGCAGAGAGCAAAAGCAATGATAGCTATAGCTCACCCTGATTTCAGAGACGAACTTACTTATCAGGCAAAAAAAGACGGTTATTTATAGTCCTCAAACTATCTTTTATAAAACGGCTGGCAGAGAAATCTGCCGCCGTTTTTTAATGCTTTTTTTCTATGTTAATAAATTAACTTGCAATTAAAACGTTTAACTCAAGATTTTATTAAAATTTTGCTTGAAGAATATATAAATACATAATATATTAAATGTACTAACTTTTTTTGAGGTGTATTATGAGTTATAAACAAGAATACGAAAAGAAAAAGATGTCATTTAAAGATGCCGTTAAATTAGTGCAAAACGGTGACAGAATATATATTGCCGGAGCTACTAATTTATCTGTACCTCTTACAGAAGAATTATATAACATTAAAGACGAGCTCAAAGATGTAAGCGTACTTGGCTTTCTTGTAGCTAACGATATTAAGCTGCTCGGAAGAGACTGCGACCATATTTCATATGCTTCAACATTTTTGTCGGGATATGAAAGAGCCGCGCAGAAAAACGGAAGAATAATTGACAATTTTAGTTTCCAGCTCAGAAACAACAGAAAAACAATAAAGAATAACTTTGATCCAACGGTGCTGTTTGTAATGGCAACCCCGATGGATGACGAAGGCTATTTTAATTTAAGCCTGTCTCCGGCGGAGATGGATTCCTTAGTTAATACTGCGAGACTCACAATTGTTCATGTAAATGATCAAATGCCGCATATTAACACAGAAGAAAACAAAATTCATATTTCAAAAGTTCACGCAATATGCGAACAGAGCTGCCCGGTTGCAACTCTTCCGAGTGCGGAACCTTCAGAACTGGATAATAAAGTAGCATCATATATTGTAGAACGAATTCCAAACGGCGCATGCCTTCAGATAGGCATCGGCGGTATAGCCAACGCTGTAGGGTTCAGCCTGGTAAATCATAAGAATCTGGGCGTATACACCGAAATGTATACCGAATGCATGTATTATCTTACAAAAAAAGGCGCAATAGATAACAGCCAAAAGAAACTGCATACAGGTAAATCAGTGCTTGGCTTTGCGATGGGAAGCAAAGAAATGTACGATTTCCTTCATAAAAATCCTGATGTTATCTCAAGACCGCTTGAGTATACAAACGATCCTTACCTTGTTGCGCAGCATGATAATTTTGTATCTGTTAACGCGTGCCTGCAGGTTGACATGACAGGTCAGGTATGCTCGGAAGCAATTGGTAAAACCCAGTTTTCGGGAACCGGCGGACAGGTTGACTTTGTACGCGGAGCTCAATTATCTAAAGGCGGAATGTCGTTTATCGCGATGCATTCAACAGCCGAAAAGAAAGACGGAAGCCGTCTGTCAAAAATAGTAATGAGCCATCCGGAAGGCAGCATAATAACGACAGGCAGAACCGATGTTCAGTATATTGTAACTGAATACGGAGTTGCCGAACTTCAGAATAAATCAAGAATGCAAAGAGCGAAAGAAATGATTGCTATAGCTCACCCTGATTTCAGAGATGAACTTACACATCAAGCAAAAAAAGACGGTTATCTGTAAACTGATTTTTATTTAAAAATTAACGGCAAGCGGATATTCTGCTTGCCGTTTTTATTATTTTAATACATTTTAAAAATACTTGCGTATATTTTTAATTAATAGTATAATTACCAAGTAAATAGTTTAAGGAGGGTACTGCATGAACGCTGACATACTTATAAATGAAAAAAAAGAGTTGAAGAAACTTCAAAAACTCTTAGGGATTGAATTAGCAAAAGGCAAGTATAAAGACACTCAGAAAATATTGGAATATAAAGGCGACATTAAAAATAAAAAGCTTAAAATAGGAAATATTACAAAGAATATGATTTCTCAGTTATAATAAAAACAGGATTAAATTCCTGTTTTTTTACAAAGTGAGGCAAAGAATTGAAAATTATTTTCGGAACAATATTGTTGCTTATATTTATTCTGACAGTGGGGGGCATCGCTTTTACGTACGTTTTCTCTGTCAATAATAATATAAACAATATGCTCAAAAAAAAGGGTTTTAAAAATTATAAAAACTATAAAAAATGTGTGGAAAACAAGCCGATAGCAAGCAGTACGCCGGAAGATAGAAATACAAAACAAGATAAATACAATAACAGATATAATTATAAAATACATAAAAGAGAAGAGAAGAGACAAGTAGAAGAATATCTGTACTACGAGATGAGTAAAAGAAGGAAATAGAATTGAGACTGGCTTATATTCTGGGAAATGTAAAAAATATTATTAAATTTTTAAAAGACAAGAATGTAAGTAAATTTAATAAATTTTTACTTATGTTTGCTATTTTTTATGTCGTTTCCCCGATTGACTTGATTCCTTTTCCGATAATCGGATTTTCAGTGCTTGATGATATCGCGGTATTTGTTTTGATACTGTATTACCTGCGGGATTATCTAGCGGTATATAATGTAAAACCTGATAACGGTAACATATATGAAAATGCCGATTATAAGATTGATAATGATGAATAATTGCTTTTATTTTATTTTATATTGTGGTACAATATCGTCAAAGTTAGTATTTGACAAATAATTAACAAGGGGATGAGCCAGATGTACAGGGCATATAATTTTTCGGCGGGGCCGTCGGTTTTGCCGGACGAAGTTTTAGAAGAAATAAAAAATGAATTGTTTGATTTTAATAATACGGGCATGTCCGTAATGGAAATAAGCCACCGCTCAAAGCAGTGTATCGCGCTGTTTAACGAGACGGAAGAGCTGCTTAAAAAATCGCTGAATATTCCGCAGGGTTACTCAGTATTGTTTATGCAGGGAGGCGCAAGGCAGCAGTTTACTACTGTTCCGTTAAATCTGCTTACAGAAAATAAAAAAGCTGATTTTATACACACGGGCAGCTGGACAAAATACGCCATAAAAGAGGCGAAAAAGCTGGGGCAGGCAAATCTGCTTTTTAACGGGGAAGAGTGCAAATTCAAAAGCATTCCCGATCTTAAAAAGATTAAAGTATCAGATGATGCTGATTATATTTATATATGTACAAACAACACTATTGAGGGAACGACAATAAAACCAGGTAATCTGCCACAGGCAAACATTCCGCTTATCGCGGATATGTCAAGCAATATATTAGGCGAAGAATATGATATGAGCAAATTCTCGCTTATATTCGCCGGAGCGCA
The DNA here is from genome assembly GCA_012797825.1 of Eubacteriaceae bacterium. Classification (GTDB taxonomy): domain Bacteria; phylum Bacillota; class Clostridia; order Eubacteriales; family UBA1433; genus UBA1433. The sequence goes on from JAAZOI010000241.1 coordinate 5,027, forward strand.
GAAAAACTTAGGCATAGCGGGAGTCGCGGTTGTTATTATCAAGAATGAATTAATTGAAAAAAGCCCTGATAATATACCTGAAACGCTTAACTACAAAACAATGAAAGACTCTGAATCAATGCTGAATACTCCGCCAGTATTTTCAGTGTATGTTTTAAACAAAATGCTTAAATGGGCTGAAAGAATGGGCGGTATAAAGCAAATTGAAAAAATTAACAAACAAAAAGCGGCGATGCTTTATGATTATATAGATAACAGCAAACTATACAACAACGATATAGAACCCTCATGCCGTTCTATAATGAATGTAATATTCTCACTTCCTTCAGAAGAAGAAAATAAGGCTTTTGATAAATACGCTACTGAAAAAGGATTTATGTTCTTAAAAGGTCACAGAAGCGTAGGAGGGATGAGAGCGAGCATTTACAATGCGGCAAGCTTAAAACAGGTAGAGGCATTGGTAGAATTAATGAAAGAGTATGAACTAAACAGATAGGAGTTTAAAATGTACAATGTAGCTTATTTAAATAACATAACGCCTCTGGCGTTATCGCTTATCAACAAAGACATGTATAAAATAGTTGATGCAGATAAAGATTACGAAGCTCTGCTTTTAAGAAGCAAGCAGATAACCGCAAGCGATGTATCAAAGGATGTTTTGTATATAGGAAGAGCCGGAGCGGGAGTCAACAATATCGACATAGACGCATTTACGCCCAAAGGAGTTGTTGTAGCTAACGCGCCGGGCGCTAATGCCAATGCGGTAAAAGAGCTTGTTATATTGGGCATGCTCATGGCTTCAAGAGACGTAATAGGCGGAATAAAATGGCTTGAAGGTGTAAAAGACACAAAAGAAAACATAGAAAAGCTTGTTGAAGACAATAAAAATCAGTTTGCGGGACCTGAAATAGCAGGAAAAACCATGGGTGTAATCGGGCTTGGCGCAATAGGTGTTTTGGTTGCCAATTCTATGGTGTCTTTGGGGGTAAATGTACTTGGATACGATCCGTTTATATCTGTGAAGTCAGCTTGGGGGCTCTCTCCTAAAATAAAAAGAGCCGTAACAATAAACGAGCTTTTCACAGAATGCGATTATATTACAATACATGTACCGCTAATGGAAAAAACCAAGAACTATTTAAGCGCAAAAGAGTTCAAAAACGCTAAAAAAGGTCTGCGTCTTTTAAACTTCGCGCGCGGCGGACTTGTTAACAATAAAGATTTAAATGAGTATTTGCAGAACGGCACAATAGCAAAATATATAACAGACTTTCCGGATAATGAAGTGCTGCATATGCCAAATACATTGTGCATACCGCATCTGGGCGCGTCAACTCCCGAAAGCGAAATTAACTGCGCGAAAATGGTAGTAAACCAGATGATGGAATATTTGGAAAACGGAAACATAATAAATTCCGTCAATTACCCGGACAGCTATATGGGGCCGCTTAAGACTGTAAACAGAGTATGCGTTTTCCATAAAAACATACCCAACATGATAGGTCATACTACAAAAACATTCGCCAATGAAAATATTAATATTTCTTATATGCTCAATAACTCCAAAGGAGACTGGTCGTATACAATGCTTGATGTGGACAGCGAAGTGAACGATGAAATTTTGGAAAAGCTTCGCAGCATGGAAGGAATATTAAGAGTAAGAAGAATAAGAAATATATCCGAGTAAATATTAATTAAATATAAATATTTAAACAGCGTGGCTTAATGCTATGCTGTTTTTTATTTTATTTAAAAAAATAAATAAAATATATTGACAAACTAACAAATGTTAGTTATAATCAAACTAACGAATGATAGTTCAGTTGGAGGTAACAAATGATCAATATGTTTTTCGGTAATATTTTTTCTTTACTTACTACTATTTTAGTGCTTGGTTTGCTCGCATTTATAGCATTGTCTTTAGTAAGGCGCAATGAAATAAAAAAATGGGGCAGGCTTATTCTGATTTTAATATTAGCGGGGACTGCTGTAAGCGCATTATCCGCAACCAGGGATGCGTTTATGACAGCAAATGCTTTATTTTCTTTAAACAGCTTGCAGTCTATGGCATGTTCAATAGCAGGCGCGATAATATTTTTGACAGGTATAATTGCCGTATTTGTTAAAAATCAAAAGTTCAGAAAAACAAGCTTCAGTATAATCTCAGTTTTATTTATAGTGCAGGTTCTTACAATAGAAATATCAAGGATTGCATTCAGCATAGCAGGTGCGATGTGAATACGAAGGATAGAATAATAAAAGCATCGCTGGATCTTTTTTCAAAAAAAGGCTTTGATCCGGTTTCGGTTCGTGATATAGCAGGCGCAGTAGGCATTAAGGAATCATCGCTTTATAATCACTTTAAAAATAAACAGGATATATTTGATACTATATTAAAAGGATACTCCGACAGGTGGGATAATATTTTCAGCCAATTGCAGCTGTCGGGGGATGATGCGCAATTCAGCGCGGATGAAAGAACTATAAATATGTATAAAAATATGACTAACGAAAATTTCAAACAAATAGTGAGCGTAGTATTTGATTATTATATGACGGATGAGATTAATGTAAAATTTCGCAGAATGCTTACAATTGAGCAGTACAGAAATGAAGATATCGCAAAACTTTACAGAAAAATATCTTTTGACGACAGCATAGAATACCAGGCTCAGTTGTTTGAAGGTCTTATAAAAGCGGGATGTTTTATAGAAGTTGACCCATACATACTGGCAATAGAATTTTTCTCACCGATATTTTTAATTTTTTACAAATACGAAAATACGCCGCAGCAATTGCAAGACGCGAAAGAATTATTTTTGCGGCACATAGACCATTTTAACGAAATATACGGAAAAAATACGCAGAAAGAGGAATAAGAAATATGAAGATAACAATAATAAACGGAACAATGAGAAAAGGCAGCACTCATCACTGCGCTGACGCTGTTATGCAGCAATTGAATAAATACGATGAAACAGAAGTAACTGAATTCTTTCTTCCAAAAGATATGCCGAACTTTTGCATAGGATGTTACTCATGTTTTTATAACGGAGAGCATACATGCCCGCATAATGAATACATTAAACCGATTGTTAACGCTATTTTAGAATCAGACCTTATAGTTTTAACATCGCCGGTTTATGCTTTTGATGTTTCCGGCCAAATGAAAACATTTTTGGACCATCTATGCTATATGTGGCTAAGCCACAGACCAAACCCTAAGATGTTTGATAAAATTGCGCTGACAATTTCCACGACGGCAGGGGCGGGGCTTGGGCATACTCAAAAAACAATGAAAAGCAGTCTTAAATACTGGGGAGTAAAAAAGATATTTTCATATGCTACACCTGTATCCGCAATGAAGTGGAGTGACGTTTCCGAAAAGAAAAAGGAAAAGATCGATAAAGATACAAAAGCGCTTGCAGCTAAAATTGCGAAGTCCGTTAAAAACGCTCAAAAACTGCATAATCCTTTATTCAGAAGCTTCTTCTTTAATTTAATGAAAGGCATGCAGAAAAAGAACGACTGGAACAAGACAGACAGAAATCACTGGGAGAGCCTCGGATGGCTTAATGGCAATAAACCGTTCTAAGCAGAGATTTAATCTGCTAAAAATAGATTTTATGTTATACATCAAAATATAAAAACGCCGTCATTTATAATTGACGGCGTTTTTATATAAATAATGAAAGTTATAAATTTATTATTACTTTATAATGATTTAATGTCATTAATTCAATTTCGATATATCGTCTGATTTTTAAGGTTAATATTTAGCGTCGTAAGTAATTGCCGGTTCATTAAAAGCACTTAATGATTTACATATATTTTTTAATTGCCTGTTTTAAGTATATAGCATATTCCTGCGGACATGAAATGTTTGGCAAGTGTGATGAATTAATCCATGTTAAATCACAAGCTCCTCTTTTAGCCGTTTCGATATTCGCCCATACTAACCATGAAGGCGACCAAGTTCCCACTGTAAAGCTTACAGGCGGCATCTTGGCAAAATCTTCAGCAGTATAGGAGTCTAAATCCACACTTCCAAGATACCACTTAGACCAGAACGCCGCATTCTGTCGAACCCTTTTTCTGCATTCTTCATCAAGCGCCATATATTTATCCGCATTAGCTACCAATGCAATGTATTTGGGTTCCACTCCTACGCAGTATTCTGAAAATGTCGCCCAATTTTTATAAAGCTCAAATCCTGTGTTTTGAATCGGGGAGTCTTTTTGCAAAGCGGCTTCATGAACTATAATATTTCTGATAAGGACAGGATAATATTTCCCCAAAGCCAATGCGGCTTGCCCGCCTGAGCTGCAGCCGTAAACTGAAGCAGGAGCAAAATCAAGCGCCTTCATTATGGCGGCGACATCATCTGCGAGCAGTTTCGAAGTTACTTTTTGGGGATTATTATCCATTGACCTTGTACCGCCTCTCATATCGAAAGTCAGTACAGTAAATTCGTCGCACAGATACTCAGATAGTTTTTCATACGTGCCGCAGTCGTTCCATCCGTCAGGTATTAAAACAACTTTTGGGCCGCATCCCTGCATTTCACAGTAAAAATCTATACCATTCGCTTTAGTTTTAAATGTTTTTCTCTCCATGTTTTATTCACTCCTGAAGCGTTTAATATTTTGGCTGATAATAAAACGTGCTCTTTAAAGAGCACGTTATTATGCTTATTTATTAATCGCACATTTTATTTTCAAATGCTTCAATTCCTTCAATTTCGCTTTTTACTATGTCGCCTGCTTTTAAGAATTGAGGCGGCGTTAACCCTATGCCGACGCCTGACGGAGTGCCAGTCATAAGCATATCGCCCGGGTACAATGTTACGCCTTTTGTTAAATCATTTAAAGCCGTGGGAATATCGAATATGAAATATTTTGTATTTGATGACTGTCGTTCTTCACCGTTTACAAAACATTTTATATTAACCTCAATTGGAAGAGGGAACATAGATTTGTGCGCAATCCAATTGCCCATAGTAAAATGACCGTCATAGCTTTTGCCGTAGAACCATTGGCCTCTGTCCATTTGAGTGTTTCTTATAGAAAAATCGTTTCCGACAGCATAGCCGAAAATATAGTCTTCTGCATTTGCTTTTTCAACATCTATTGCTTCTTTGCCGATAACAACAATCAGTTCCGCTTCATAATCCGCTTTTCTGTCAAGAGAGGAATATACGCTTATTTCATCCCCGGGACCGGATGATACAAAAGCTGCTTTTGAGAAATAAACAGGCTCGGTTGGCAGTTTCTGATTAGATTCAGCAACGTGTGCTTTGTAATTAAGCCCCATGCAAAAAACGTTTCTTAAAGGATACGGAATAGCGGGCATTAATTCTACTTCGGCAATATCTGCTATATCGCCGTCATTGGTTTCGATGAAATCTTTAATTTTCTCAATTACTTTTTCGTCATTTTCCCAGATAAACTCGAGCAATTCCGAATACGGTTCAAAATCAAGCTCGTCGGATAAATAATCCATTGTAAAAAACTTGTCTCTTTTTTTATTGGCTACAATAATTTTTTGTTCGTCATCAATTAACGCTGTGCCGAAAAACATTAGTAAATACCTCCATATTAAATTTAAATAAAAATAATAATATCATTATATCACGTTTAATACTTATATTACTTTATGAGCATTAAATATTATGAAAAAATTTCCTTATATAAATGAGCAAAAAAAGAGCCGTGTTTCGGCTCTTTTAATATTTAATACTAATCGCACATTACATTTTCAAACGATTCAATTCCGTCTACTTGGGTTTTTACTATGTCGCCTGTTTTTAAGAATTTCGGCGGTTTAAAAGCAGCGCCTACGCCTGAAGGCGTGCCTGTCATAAGCATGTCTCCGGGATACAGCGTTACGCCTTTTGTAAGGTCGTCAAGCGCTGTGGGGATATCGAATATAAAATGCTTGGTGTTTGAGCTTTGTCTTTCTTCGCCGTTTACAAAACATTTTACGTTAAGTTCAACAGGCATAGGAAACATGCTTTTATGCGCAATCCAATTGCCCATAGTAAAATGTCCGTCATAGCTTTTGCCGTAAAACCATTGGCCTCTTGCCATTTGCGTATTTCTTATGGAGAAGTCGTTTCCTGCGGCATAACCGAAAATATAATCTTCAGCTTCTTCTTTTTTTACATTTATCGCTTCCTTGCCTATAACCGTTATAAGTTCGGCTTCATAGTCGCAAGCGCTGTTAAGTTCTGCGTAAACGCTTATTTCATCGCCGGGGCCTGACGCCATAAAAGCAGCTTTTGAAAAGTAAACAGGCTCGGTTGGAAGGGGATCTTTAGCGTCCATTTCAGCAACGTGGTCTTTGTAGTTTTTACCCATGCAAAATACGTTCCTAAGCGGATACGGAATAGCGGGCATAAGCTCTACTTCGGAAATATCCGCTATATCGCCGTCATTTTCTTCAATATAATTTTTAATGTTATCAATTATTTCTTCATCATTTTCCCAGATAAACTCAAGCAGTTCTCCGTAAGGTTCAAAATCAAGCTCGTCCGCAAGATAATCCATTGTAAAGAACTTATCTTTAGTTTTGTTGGCTACGATAATTTTTTGTTCATCGTCAATTAACGCTGTTCCGAAAAACATAAATAAATACCTCCGTTATTTATAATTGTTTAATATATTTAACGTATAATTACGTTAAAGCCTTTAAAATATTTTATTTTTTGTTGACTGATATAATTATGCAATTGTTAAATATTAGCAAATATTACTTTTAATTATACCAACTTTATTTGATTAATCAACTTATAAAGATTTTATTTAACATTTAGTATATATTTCAGAATAATTGATACTATCTGCATTATTTGGCATATATTCTGACTTTGTTTTTAAATTTATGGAAATAAAAATAGTTATAAAATAAAAAATATTTAAATTGACATTTATAGTGATTTAAAATATAATTTATAAAAATAATGCTTTTTGCAAATTTAAAAGGCGTTATGAAACAAACGAAATTGTTTTTATGCCTTTGCGGGCATGTTTTTTTATGTAGATTTGGAGGTTAAAATGTTTAAAGGACGACACTTAATTGAACCTGATGGTTTTACCGTCGCAGAATTAGAAGAAATTTTCAGGCTTGCTGACAGCATTATTGATACACCGGATACGTATTCCGAAAAATGTAAAAATAAGCTGTTAGCAAGCCTCTTTTATGAGCCTTCAACCAGAACAAAATTTTCCTTTGACGCGGCAATGCTAAGGCTCGGAGGACAGGTAATAGGGTTTTCCGACCCAAACACAAGTTCCGCAGCCAAAGGAGAAACTTTAAAAGACACAATTATCACAATCTCAAATTATGTTGATATAGCGGTCGTCCGCCATCCGCTGGAAGGGACCGCTAAATTAATGGCCAAACACTCGTTAGTGCCTATAATAAACGCAGGCGACGGGGGACATCAGCACCCTACGCAGACGCTTACCGATTTACTCACAATAAGATATTATAAAAAAACTCTTAATAACCATTGCATAGCGGTATGCGGAGATTTGAAATTCGGAAGAACAATTCATTCGCTTGTCAAAGCAATGTCGCGTTACGAAGGGACGAAATTCATTTTCGTATCACCCGAAGAGCTGCAGATTCCCTCGTATATTAAAGAATATCTTGACCCTTCTTGCTATGAAGAGACAAACAGCCTTGATGACGCTATAGAAAAAGCGGACGTGCTGTATATGTCGCGCGTTCAGAGGGAAAGATTTGTAAGCGAATACGAATATCAAAGATTAAAAGACTATTTTATACTTACGCACGAGAAAATGAAAAAGGCGAAAGATGATATGATTGTCATGCATCCGCTGCCGCGCATTAACGAAATCTCGGATGAAATTGACACAGATAAGCGGGCAGTATATTTTCAGCAGGCAAAATTCGGTATGTATGTAAGAATGGCGCTTATACTTAAATTACTTGGATTGGAGTAAGAAAATGATAAACGTGTCCAAAATAAAAAAGGGAATAGTAATAGATCACATAGAAGCTAACTGCGGCTATAAAATATTCAGCCAGCTCGGGCTTGACAAGCTTGACGACGTTGTAGTGCTTATGAGAAACGTGCCGAGCAGAAAAATGGGTATAAAGGATTTAATAAAAATAGAAACTGACATAGAGCTGGATTTCACAATATTAGGGCTTATAGATCCTAATGTAACTATTAATTATGTGGAAGACGGCATACTGAAAAAGAAAGAACAGCTTACGCTTCCTAAAATGATAGAGGGGATTTTGGAATGCAAAAATCCTGTATGCATAACAAAGCATCAGAAAATAGATGATATAAAATTTTACCTGGTAAACGAAAAAACAAAGGAATACAGATGTGAATACTGTGACACAAAAACCTCTCTCTGATTTAATTATAAAAAACGCGCGCCTAATCGACAAAGACAATGACTTTATAGGAAGCATTGTTATCGGCGGAGGCGTTATAGAAAAAATCTATAAAAAGGGTTCTGAAATTGCTGA
>JAAZOI010000242.1 GCA_012797825.1 Eubacteriaceae bacterium
GTTAATATTAACAAGCTGTATTTATTTATAACTCTTCTTTGTATGGTTGCTTTTATGTTATCATTGCTGTATTTAATGATTGAAAGCGATAATTTATTAAGCGCAGCAAAAAATAAAAATAATAATCATTATAAAAATAAACTGATGCTAACTGCGTATGATGAGAATTTGCTTAATAGATTTCTTGAAAATTTCTCAGAACAAGATTTAATTAGACTTAATAATATAATAAATACCCTTAATGAAAAACAAGCGAAGATATGATATATTGTGTCATATGCCAATACTCATATAACAGACTGTAAAAGGCAGATGTGAAAATTGTTTTATATCTGTAATCTCAAAACCATACGCTTCATACCATTTCAACAGAATTTTATTTTCATATATTATTCCGATCGATATATTGTTTCCCTGCAAAGATTTTACGTAATCTTTTGCGTAATTAAGTAACAGCCTTCCGTAGCCGTTATGCCTGTAAGCAGGCAGAACCGATAATTTTTCAAGATAAAAAGTATTGCTGTCTTTTTGCTTTAACGCCATAAAACCGACTTGAGTAGAATTCTCGAATAAACCGAACATAGCAATGCCGCTGCTTAAATCTTCAAGCAGCTTATAGTCTTGTAAAAACGCCGCGTTTGTCGGCGCGTTTTTTATTGTAAGTCCGAATTCGTCCGCAACAGTTTTAAACGACTGCCTTATAACCTCGGCGCTTTGTGTAATATGCCTTTCATCAAGCTTGGTTATATTTATGCTCACATACTTGCCTCCGTCCTTATCAGATTAATTTATATAATATAGCATTAATTTATTAAATACAATAATAGCCTTACTATGGTTTCTTACAATTGATTTAAATTTAATTATTTTATTAATAAAAAAACTATGAAATAAATCATAGTTTTTAAAATATTTATTTTTTTAACTACCCTATTCCAAACTCTTTAAGAACATCGCGCATCTTCTGAACGCTTCGTGTCTTCCTTCTGTAAGTATTATGTTATGTTCTCCCGTATCGGGCGTATAAAGTTCTTTTACTTTTGATGATATGCTGTCATATATAATTTGGGCGCTTCCCGGGTACGCTACAGCATCGTCTTTTGCTTGTATAATAATACCGGGAGCCGTAATTGCCTTCATAAAGCCGTCCGCGTTTATTACATCCATCAAGCGGTAGAGTTCTTTAAACGCTTTTATTGCTATATCTTCATAATGTATGTGATATTGTTTAAACAGCCCTACTTTGCCTGCCATATCGCGGTGGAAATATACAACGTCATCTGGGTAAGTTGCCGTAATAAAAGTTCCCTTCACTAAATCAAGCGGCGAAGATACCGACATAAACCCAGCCGTTTCGGGGAACTTGTTTGCAAGATACAAGCTTAAAAGCCCGCCTGTAGATAATCCTCCGACATAGATAGTGTCAAAATTCTTTTTTAATGTCTGATAATCGTATTCGGCTTTAGCAATAAAATCTTCCGCGGTAGTATGGAGCAGATCCTGCGGATACGTGCCGTGACCTGCAAGATTTACCGCGTACACGTTATAGCCGTAGTCGTTTAAAAACCTTGCCATCGGTACAAGCTGCGCCGCACCCGACGTTATGCCGTGTATTAACAATACAGCTTTATCATTATTGCCCTGCAAGAAGAATTGATCGTTTGTAATCATAAAATTTGCCTTTCTTTTTATATATTTAAATTTCCTTTTTCGTTAAAATAATCATTGATTTGCTCGAGTATTTCTATATCCTTATTTTTTATATCATCTAAAACAGCTGAAGATACGTAAAGCTCTTCAAGGTGAAGGGTATTTTCTATAATTACAACTTTTGCGTTTTCAGGTTTTATATTGCCCGCGGTTTTTAACGCCAGCTCATATGATTGCATAGCTGTATCAGTAAAAACAGGCGTTTTACCCCTTTTTAAGTATGTTGTCGGAAACAGGTTTGCAAAAGTTTTACTATAATCTATCTTATCAAGCATTTTTCTTGTAGCAATATCCGCAAGCCCTATACCCAAAGCGTTACCGCCTGAATGGTCGCTTAAATCAAGCACTGCAAGCCGTTTTATCTTAGGCGCAACAGGTTCTTCTATGCCGTCTATATAAATTCTGCCTATTACCTTTGTGTCCATGCCGGTTCCGCTGAACTCTTTACCCATTTGTTTTACTATTAAAACATCAATGTCATCAGCAGGCAGACGCGGCACATTTTTATACGCCTTTTTAAGAAGCTCGGCGTCTTGTGTTAAAAAGTCTTCGGGTGTAACTGCTTTAAGCAAGCTCGTTTCATCCTTTGCATTTTCTATTATAGCAAGTCCTGCTAAAATTGGCGAGTTTTTTCTGGCGATTTCATAAGCAAGCGGTATAGTAGCCGCTAAGTCAAAATAATGCATCGCTGTCGCGCCTTTTTCTTTGCCCAGCCCTACTGCAACCATTTTTACTATGCCGCTTTCATTATTTCCCGTAAAATCAGTATGCGGTTTTACTCTGTTTACTACAATTATTCCGTCTGATTCATAAGCGTTTTTGTCCATGTAAACAGGCGCGCCGTTGCTTGTATTGCCTAAAGTGACAACATCCATGGATGATAATATTTTTGCTCCCATTTTATCTTCGGTAATACCAAAATGCGAAAGCAGCTCTGCCTGTCCCTGCCCTGTCGCTCCTCCGTGGCTGCCCATAGACGGCACTATAAAAGGCGTCGCATCGCAATTTTTTATGTAATCGCAGACCGATTTTATAATAAGACTTAAATTTGAAATACCTCTGCTTCCGGCGGTTACAGCATACCTGCCGCCGGGTTTAATTTTTTTATTCAATTCAATTGAATTAAACTGACTGTCAATTTCCCGGGTAATATCTTCCAATTTTTCCGCAGGAAATTTTTGTTTAATTTTATACATCTTAGGATAATTCATATACATCACCTGCTTTGCATAATACGTATGCGGCGTTATTTTCGCCGCTTCCGTCATTTACAATAAGATAATTTGTTATATTACATTTATTTAAGTACTCTGTAATTTTTAAATTGCATTCCTGCTTGCCTTCTTTGCTATTTTTGATAATTGAATAAATCTGATACATTATTTCTTTTTCGCACTTAGCCGCTACGCCCGGTCCTTCCGGAAGAGATAACAAATATAATCCATCCCCGATATACTCGATATCTCCGTCCGCGCTTTTTATATGCTCTTTGGGAGAACCAATAACTCCGCCGGTCGACTGAGAAATTATATGCTCTGCTTTTACGCTTGCCCCGGCAGCATATACAGCTTCATTAAAAACGGCTTTTATTTTTTCGGCTAATTTATAATCAACATCATACGCATCATCATTTTTGTTAAATGACAGATTAATAAACGCGGAACATTTTTCAAAATTTGTTTTGCCTGTTCCTTTTTTGCACAGCCCTGCTATTAATATCTCTTCTCCGCTTGTGCAGATAATTTTATTATAAAACCCGTCCATCTTTTATAACTTCGCTTATCGGATATTTGCCGTATACTGCGTTTATCATTTGATTGTTTATTTTTACTATATCAATATCATTTTTATCAAACGCTTCTAAAAAAGCATCAAATGCCGCAGACGCCTCCGCATACGGTCCGGGAAGATTGATAACAAGACAATCATTTTTAAAACCGCACACTAACCTGCACCACAGATGTCCGTTACATCCGTATATTTCACTTGCGTTATATTTATCAAGATATTCGCTTAAAGCCGTATGAGTATAATCACAGGCCAGCGAAGAGCTGTATCTGTGCCCTCCGCCTGAACCTCCCGTGATTATAATCAAATCAGGATAACTTTTCACGCAAGCATCTATTCTTTTAATAATTAAATTTTGTTCATCTGTCACAGGGCA
>JAAZOI010000243.1 GCA_012797825.1 Eubacteriaceae bacterium
ATAGTTCCAGCCCGTTATCTTATAAACAATTTCCTTTGTTCGGCTGTTTTTCGGCTGCTGCGTATCGTTCATATTATCATTATCCATATAAACCTCTTTTTTATATTCTATTCATTAATGCATACCGAATATTTTGTAAAACTTTGTAATATTTTATAAAACCGTGTAACGCAAACCTTTTTTTCTCATACAATATAGTGCAACCTCAAAATTGCCTTTATCGCCTTTTAAAATATTACAGGCTGGCGCGGAAATTTTCTTGCCTGCGCTTAGCCTGTTTTTTACTTGTCATACGCATGATATTTCAGCTTTTTCGCAGACGATGCACTGCCGCCGCGGATAAGCCTGTTATTATAAAAGCTATAACGCCTATAAGCTCTTTGCATAAAACAGTGCAGTCAGCGCATAAAATCAATACCATAGCTACAAAAAATTCAAGCAGCATCTGAAGCAGAAACATAATCCAAGGTATAGACTCCGGCATATGCTTATCTGTTTTAAATATTTTTTTTATAAGCCTGTCGTAATCGCTTTTTCTTTTTTCGTCCGCCTCATTTTCATAATATCTGTAAGGCGTCGGAAGCATATTGTTTATTCTGCTTCTTGTCCGGCTGATATCAATATGCCTTATTCCTTCGGCGAGCAGAACAAAAAGTTCAATAAGTGATATTATTATGGCGGCGATTAAATATGCGTATGGCGGTATTGAGCTTATAATTGCCATTCCCCCGATGTTTGATACAAACGGCAGCATTGTTATAATCAAGTTAAGCGTAAACATTTTTATAGCGAGGTTCCAGAAGTGAGTCTGTCTGAATTTCCATTCGTCCTGATAATAATTGAGTATTTTTACAATCTCGTCAATATCGGCATTTATTAATTTATGTTCAATCTTTTCCATACCCTTTAATCCTCACATTCTTTAGATTAAATTTATGAAAAAAATATCCCTGCGTAATTATTATATCCCTTATGCGTCAATATTACAATGCAATATTTTGTAGAATTTTGTAACATTTAATAAAACTTAGTAACAGTTTTATGTCCTAAGCATATAATACAGTATAATCAAACAGCTTTATCCCCTTTTTATATAGGAGGCAGCGCTTATTTTATTACGCTGCCTCCGGTTTTTTTAAAAAAGATCTGAATTGTCGCTGTCGTCATGTAAATCAAATTTATATTTGCCCGCTCCGCATACCGGGCATTCCCAGTCTTCGGGCAGATCCTCAAAAGCCGTGCCGTAGTCTATTCCGTTTGTAACGTTGCCTACATTCGGCACATAAACGTATCCGCACACCGTGCATTCGTATTTTTCCATAATTCTCTCCTTTCGTTTTTCAATGTGCTTTATTATGTACTAATAAGAGAGTTTTATTATAAAAAATCTAATATATGCTTGCTATTTCTTGATAATACCGAATATTTCTTTTCTTTTTTGAAAATATATAATTGTGATTAGCGTATAAATTATTGATAATATTAAAAAAATATATGAATCGGTTTTAATTGTTTTTGTATAATAAGGCTCAATATAAAAAGAATTTATTGAACTTATTATTAAATCGGTGATGAGTAAAAAAATATTTAAATAGTATCCTTTTTTTTCTAATTTTAATAAATAGTAAAATGTGATTAAAGAAAGTATCATTAATAAAATATTTGAATATATTAGCATTTTTGAATTAAAATCCATTGAA
>JAAZOI010000244.1 GCA_012797825.1 Eubacteriaceae bacterium
AGATGCACCGTGTTCAATTGCGATTTTTGCTTCTTCAATGCTACCTATACAGCAGATTTTTACTCTAGGTTTTGTCATGGCGTGCCGTTTAAGTCGTTTTTTTAAGGGTGATGTAGAACAAATGGTGTCATGATTAGTTGCCGAATTCGAAGCAATTCCGGATCAAGTAACACCAAACTTTGATAAGAGCTATAACCTTGGGATTGGCGCTGCACAGGCAATAGCTTTACCGTTGTGCGCTGGTCCGATTTTTTTTTGTCTTTACCAATCCATGAATTATAAATCCAGTACCTAAAACGATAAACGGAATACTCAACAATTGTCCCATATCTAATTTCATCTGTTCTTCAAAAGGAACTTGCTTTTCCTTTATAAATTCGATAAAGAAACGGGATACAAAAATCAACGTGATTACCAACCCAAAAAAGAATCCGTTTTTAAGGTTTTCCCGTTTAGTTTTATAAAGATATAGCATCAATCCGAATATCAGTAAATAAGCAATTGCTTCGTATAGCTGAGCCGGATGTCGTGGCAAACTATCTACCCGCTCAAAAATAAAAGCCCACGGAACATTTGTTGGAATTCCAATAATCTCAGAATTCATCAAGTTGGCAAGTCTTATAAAGCATGCTCCTAAACCTGCAACAATTGCTATTAAATCAATAGTTTTTATAATTGATTCTTTTGTCTTTCTGGCATAAATTATCAAAGCAATAATTAAACCCAATGCTCCTCCATGACTGGCTAACCCTTGATAACCAGTGAATTTATATCCGCCATCAACAGTCGGTTGAATTGGTAGAATAATTTCTAATGGATGGCTCAAATAGTATGATGGCTCATAAAATAAGCAATGAGCAAGTCTAGCTCCGGCAAAAATTCCTATTACTCCGTAAATTGAAAGTTTTTCTAATTTATTCAACGGGATTCCCTCTTTTTTAAAAATACCTTTTAAGATTAACATGCAAAGCACCAATCCTCCCACAAATAGGATCCCATAGTATCTAATCGAAATATCAAAAATATTGATAATCTCAGGGTCTATATTCCAATGAATATAATTTACTATCATAATTTTTCTTTGTCTTGTTGGGTCTGCTAATCACGTAACCAAGGTTCGAAGTTAACAAAAGTTGTGAAAATCGTTAACAAAATTTTTTATTTGAGTAAAAGGCAACTTGCTTACACCTTATCCTTACTCCCTTTAAACACTTATTTTTGTTAGCGGTTGTTGTTCTTTTTATCAACATATTTGAAATTTTTATGTCCATCTTAAACCTCAATTAATTCAATGTTTTTTATTCGTATTTGTTCGGTATAATAAATAAATCTCGAACCATCTCCTTTTAGAATAGAATCCTGTACGAACATTTGCTCAAAATAGAAATAAATTCTTTTGTTATTTATACCAGTAATGCGAACTTAAATTGTTGGGCTACTCTTTAATTCAAATGGATTATTATATTTATCTACACATTTTATGTAGTCAAAAGGATATGTTTTATAAGTAACAACATCTCCCATTTAACCTCTTGCATCTGCG
>JAAZOI010000245.1 GCA_012797825.1 Eubacteriaceae bacterium
GAAAAGCCTAAAGCTTATTATCTTATAGAATTCCCCTATCCGTCAGGACAGGGACTGCATGTAGGTCATCCCCGTCCTTATACCGCTCTTGATATTGTTTCAAGAATGAAGCGAATGCAGGGACATAATGTGCTGTTTCCTATAGGCTGGGACGCTTTCGGTCTTCCTACGGAAAATTACGCTATAAAAACAGGCATTCACCCCGCGATTATTACAAAGAACAACATCGCTCACTTTAAGGAGCAGCTTAAGGCTCTCGGATATTCGTTTGACTGGTCAAGAGAAGTAAGCACTACCGATCCGGGATATTATAAGTGGACTCAGTGGATTTTCCTGCAGCTTTTTAAAGCGGGGCTTGCATATAAAAAAGAATTCCCGATAAATTTCTGCACCAGCTGCAAAGTCGGCCTTGCCAATGAAGAAGTAGTAAACGGCGTATGCGAGCGCTGCGGCGGCGAAGTAATAAGAAAAACCAAAAACCAATGGATGCTGAAAATAACCGAATACGCCCAAAGGCTTTTGGATGATTTAAGTACCGTTAATTTTATTGAAAGAGTAAAAACTCAGCAGTCCAACTGGATAGGCAGAAGCGAAGGTGCGGATGTTGATTTTCATTTAAACGGTCATGATGACGCGCTCAAAGTATATACAACCCGCCCTGACACAATGTTCGGAGCTACTTATATGGTAATTTCTCCCGAGCATCCTTTTGTGGATAAATATAAAGATAATATTGAAAATTTTGATGAAGTTAACGCCTATCGCGCGTCTACCGAAAAGAAATCGGACTTTGAACGCACCGAAATGGCAAAAGAAAAAACTGGCGTTAAACTCCAAGGGCTAAGCGCTGTCAACCCTGCTAATAATGAAATTATACCGATTTATATTTCGGACTATGTATTAATGTCTTACGGAACAGGCGCGATTATGGCTGTTCCGGGTCATGACGAACGTGACTGGGATTATGCCAAAGCTTTCAACCTTCCGATTATCGAAGTTGTAAAAGGCGGCGATGTTACAGTTGGCGCATATACCGACTGCGAGAAAGGCACGCTTGTAAACTCGGGGATGTTAAACGGTCTTACTGTAGATGAAGCCATTACCAAAATGATCTCCTGGCTTGAGGAGCGTAATCTGGGCAAAAAACGGGTAAACTTCAAGCTTCGCGACTGGGTATTTTCCCGTCAGCGTTACTGGGGTGAACCTATTCCGCTTGTTTACTGCGAAAAATGCGGCTGGGTGCCAATAGATGAGTCTGAACTGCCTTTGCTGCTTCCGCATACGGATAACTTTATTCCCACGGAAAGCGGCGAGTCTCCCCTTGCCAATTTAAAAGACTGGGTTAATACCACGTGCCCCAAATGCGGAGGTTATGCGCAAAGAGAAACCGACACTATGCCGCAATGGGCAGGCTCAAGCTGGTACTTTTTAAGATATATTGATCCCGATAATGATAAAGCGATAGCGTCTGATGAAGCCATGAATTACTGGATGCCTGTAGACTGGTATAACGGCGGAATGGAGCATACCACCCTTCATCTGCTTTATTCGAGATTCTGGCATAAATTCTTATACGATAAAGGGTATGTAAATACAAGCGAGCCTTACGCAAAGCGCACTTCGCACGGCATGATACTTGGCGAAAATAACGAAAAAATGAGCAAATCACGCGGAAACGTTATTAACCCCGATGAAATAGTAAATGATTATGGTGCGGATACTTTAAGAACTTATGAAATGTTTATAGGCGATTTTGAAAAAGCCGCTCCGTGGTCTATGAACGGAGTTAAAGGCGTAAAAAGGTTTTTAGACAGAGTTTACAGAATGCAGGAGTTTATAACAGAAGGAAGCGATTATTCCGAAGATATGATGTCAGCTATGCATAAGGCAATACAAAAAGTCACATACGATTACGAAAACTTAAAAGCTAATACCGCCATAGCGACATTAATGTCACTTGTAAATGATTTTTATAATAAAGGTAAAATAAACAAAGCGGAAATGAAAACATTCTTAATGCTTTTAAACCCTTCCGCTCCGCATATCACGGAAGAAATCTGGGAAAGCCTCGGTTTTCAGGGTTATCTGCATGATGCGCCTTGGCCTTCTTACGACGCGGCAAAACTTATTGACGATGTAATACAAATACCCGTACAAATAAACGGCAAGTTAAGAGGCGTAATAGACGTTTCCAGAGACGCAGCTCAGCAAGAAATAAAACAGATTATATTTGCAAATAAAAGTATTACCGCGTTTATTGACGGCAAAACTGTTGTTAAAGAAATTTATGTTCCCGGTAAGATTTATACTATAGTAGTAAAATAATCTATAAGAATAATATAAAAAAAGGTTTGGGAAGTTTCTCAAACCTTTTTTTTATGCATAATGCTAATCGAGCTATAATTTTATTTTCTTAATATTTTCTCCATTGTTTTGCCTTTAGCAAGCTCATCTATTAATTTATCTAAATATCTTATCTTCCGCATTAGCTCGTCTTCTATTTCTTCCACTCTATATCCGCAGATTACCCCTTTGATAAGCGAAGCATTAGGGTTAATATAAGGAGCTTGCATAAAGAAAGTCTCCATGTCAGCTTCATTAATTATCTGCTTTTCCAGCGAATGCACGTCATATCCTGTAAGCCAAAATATAATTTCATTTACTTCTTCTTTTGTTCTTCCCTTTTTCTCGGCTTTTTGTATATAAAGCGGATATACTCTTGAGATAGGCATTTTAAAAATGCGAGGTTTCTCCATTTTTTCATTCCCTTCTGATTTCTGAAATTATACAAAAATACTTTAAATTAATTAACATTCCATCTTATTATTTTTATCAAAAGATAAATAATAACACAATAATAGTTTTTTCTATAAAAAATTTCTTAAGGAGATTTTATGCCGTCTTCATTTTGGAGCAATACAATTTGGTATATACTGCTTGCCGTATCAAGTATTATTACGCTGGTTTTTACGCTGATAAAATCAAAAAACTGTAAATTTACAATTGCGTATACTTTGGCAGCGTTAGGTTTTGTTTACATGATAGAAGCGGTATTGGTTGTTATATTTAATGCATATGATTATTATCCTAAAATAGTTAATGACATGTTTCAGGATACGGTGCTGGGTAATATATTTTCACAAGTCTCTATTGCCTCCACATCCGCATTTGCCATTGTATATAATCTTTCGTACGGATGGTATGTTTTATTTGCTTTCATATATTATTTAATTGATATATTTTTTGTAAAACTAAGAATATACGAACATTACTGGTATAAATCCATTTATACTTTTATCGGTTTTATACCGTTATTTATACTGATAAAAAAATACTATATAAAATTCATCAATTCCTCAAAATATATTTTTAATTATATAATTCTATATTTATGTGTTTTCGCTGTTAGTGGTAATTTAATTATACTGCCTTTTAAATTAATGAGCATACAAATATTTAATATTCATTTTTTTGATAATTTTTCAAGAAATCATACTGCAACCGGTATTATCTGGGGATTTTTATTTATTAATATTCTGATATATGTTTATAAGAGAAATTTTCATTGGGCATTTAAAGCAGCCGTTTTTATTATGCTGTTTTTTATTCAATTCGTTTTATACAAGACAGGTATTATACTGTATAAAGACGGATGGTTTATACCGGCGACATTAATTGACCTTTTAGGAATTTATCTTTTTATTATTGTGCTGGATTATTTTTTAAGGAGTAAACCTTCAGTTCATTAAAAATAATATTATAAAAAATGTATGATTGCAGATTCGTAAGCTTTTTTTCCCGATTATCTGCTAATAAATAAAAAAAGGCATATCTGAATATTTGAATATGCCTTTTATTTTAGATTATTAACTTATCCCACCGACTTTAACGAATATATTTTATCTATAAAACGATAAGCATCAATCCGCTTTCCCCGTTTGCCGCTCTGTTTACTGCAACCTGTATTTTTTTCTTGTTTTTCGGAGACAGATTAAACATTTTAGCGTAAATGTTGTCTTCTATCATAGCTCCCAAAGTTTTGCCGAACACTTCCATATTCCACAGCGTTTCGGGATTATCTTCATATTTTTTAATCATTTCCTCAATTATCGGTATACTGCTCTCATCCGTGCCTATTACTGGCGAGACTTGCGCGTAAACATCAGCCGAAATTATATGCATTGTCGGAGCTTTAGCAACAATGTTAAGTCCGTATCTGTTGGATTTAAACACTTTCTGCGGCGCTTTTGTTGTAATGTCGTCGCTTTTCGGAAGCACCACGCCGTATCCTGTAGCCTTAGCGCTGTTAAGCGCGTCTTTTATAACGTCGTATTCCCTTCTTATTTCAGCCATCGCGCTTATGTATTCCACAACCGCCAAATCGTCAATTATCTTTTCATTTGATATATCGCACAGCATATCGTAAAATACTTTTTTATTGGGATACACGTTTACGAAAATCTCTCCTGTTCCCGTTGAAATTTCCCTTATTTCAAATTCAGTGTCGTCATTAGAGAAATTTACCAGAGATTTCTTCACTGCACCCAATTTATCGCTTGCGCCGCTTATGCCAAGCAGCATATTTTTATATGAAGCCATAAGATTGGATGTTGACGGAATGGCTTTAAACCACACGGGCATTCTGTAATTTATAGCTGATACATAGAATTCGTTAAGCAGATTTTCAAATATTTCTTCAAATTTATCTCTGCCCATATTCATAACGTCGGCAACAACAACGCTTACACCGTATTTTGCATTTAAATCAAGAGCTAAATCATTTGTAGCCTGAGCATGCGGGTTTGTGCTGTTTAATAAAATAATAAAAGGTTTCCCCATGCTTTTAAGCTCTTCGACTACTCTTCTTTCCGCATCTTCATAGCTGCCTCTTGCAATGCCCGTGATGGTTCCGTCTGTTGTGACAAGTATTCCTATTGTACTGTGTTCGCAGATTACTTTTTTTGTTCCAAGCTCAGCCGCGCTTTCAAACGCCATTGCGCTTGCGCTCCACGGCGTATTAACCATTCTGGGTATGCCGTTTTCTTCAAAGCCGATTGCGTCTTTTACAATATAACCTACACAGTCAATCATTCGTACTTTCATTTTAGCGTTTTCTGCAAGACTTATCTCAACCGCTTCGGCAGGTATGAATTTCGGTTCCGCAGTCATTATTGTTCTGCCCGAAGAGCTTTGAGGGAGTTCGTCCTGCGCCCGTTCTCTTTTTATCGGATTTTGTATATTCGGCAATACCAGCGTTTCCATAAATTTTTTTATAAACGTCGATTTGCCCGTTCTTACAGGTCCTACAACGCCGATATATATGTCGCCGTTAGTCCTTTGCGCTATATCTTGATAAACATTCATAACTTACCCCCCAGTATACTGCTGTTGTTATATGTTTATTATAAAAGCGGTAAATTATGACAAGTTTAATAATAATTTTTGCATAAAAAAATACGCACAAGGCGCATTTTGTTTTTGTTTTCTACTTAATATATCCGATAATTTTATACATCAAAACGCTTGCGGCGCAGGATGCGTTTAAAGATTCCGCTTTGCCGTATATAGGTATTTTTATAAGGCTGTCGCACTGTCTTAATATATTA
>JAAZOI010000246.1 GCA_012797825.1 Eubacteriaceae bacterium
ATACCTGATTTTGATATTGATTATATAAAACAGCAGAATGAAAATAACGTAATAGGCAAATTTATTGAAAAAATGCAGCAATATGATATGACGGATGAGCGATACAGACGCGCGTTATATAAGGGTTTGGCGCTGCTGCTTAGCGAAGGAGATAAATAATGATTTATAAAAAATTAAGCCTTTTATCTTTCGGCAAATTTAAGAATAAACATATTTATCTTCAAGACGGGCTGAACTTAATAATGGGAAGCAATGAAGCCGGCAAGAGCACCATACATTATTTTATTGAAGGCATGTTTTACGGATTTTTCGCTTACGGGAAAAAGAAAAAAAGCTACGAAGATCTGCAGCAAAAATACAAGCCGTGGAGCAGCGACGATTATGCGGGCGCGCTGGCGTACGAAAACGATAAGAGCATGTTTTTAATTGAGCGCAACTTTTCTGAAGTAAACGGGCGTGTAAAAGTGTCAAATTACACTACGGGCGAAGACATTACAAATAAATTCAATTTTAACGAAGTGACAAGAATGTACGAGCCTACAAACCATTTGAATTTAAGCAAAATTATGTATAGAAACACAGTCAGCATAGGTCAGATGAATACAAAAACCGAAAAAAACCTATCGGAAGAAGTTAACAGTCTGATGGCTAATATTGATACGGGATTTTCTGACATATCGGTAGTAGCGGCTATAAAAAAACTTCGCGAAGAAGCGGAAAAAATAGCGGGGAAAAAAGGGGAAATAAAACAGATAGGCCAAATTAATCAGATACTTGAAAAAACGGTAGCTGAAAAAGAAGAAGCGCAAAAAGTTATAAATGAAAGCAAAGCACTTAAAATCAGAATGGACAAGCTTTCTGAAGAGCTTGATAATATAAAAAAATACGAAGCTTATGATAAACTGAGAAGCATAAAAAAATATGAGGATTTATGCGAAGAAATAAATAAGGCAAAAAGAACACTTGCGGGAATGCAGCTTGTTGAGGGTTTCGATGAAGATAAATTTGAAGAAATTATACTACTTGAAAGCGAAACGAATAACAAAGCTGAAAAACTCAATGATTTAAAGAGTAAACTTATTGATTTGCAAGATGAAATAGCAGATATTAAATCGGAAATTTATAAAAATATGCCTGCAAATAATATTGACGAATTAAATCAGGATTACGCAACGTATAATCAAATGAAAGAAGGCACATACAAGCAGCCGTCAAAAAAATCGGATATAATATTTTTAATATTATTTATTTTATTTGGAGGCGCCGGGGCATATTTGTATTTAAATGATATGCTTACATACTCTTTAGTTTCAGCGGCGGCGGCAGTGATAATGCTTATAATATTTATTGTAAAGAAAATAAAAAACAAAAGAATTGATACAGACAGCATATATACAAAATACGGTTTTAAAAACGAATACGAATATGAAAAATACTGTTCAGCAAAAAACAGGGAAAATGAAAAACACGAAGAAGCAAAAATAATGCTTCAGATTAAAACTGATGAATATGAAAAATTGCAGCAGCAAATAGGACTGGCTAAAGAGGAATATGACGGTAAAAGCAATACATTCGGCAGAACAATAAACGAAATGGGGCTTGACAACAATACCCCGTACAGAGAAGCGCTGAAAGCCAACAAGACATATCAAGAATTAAAAAGCAGAATTTCAGCTTTAGAAATGCTGAGAGATGAAACACTTAGTGAAGGCGAATATAATTCATATAAAGAAAAATTAGGCGATTTTGATATTGATATGCTTAAAATAGCAGAGGAAAGACCGCAAGAAGATAAAGATACGGTTCTTGCGGAGCTGTCGCGCCTTGCGGGAATATATGACAATAATACTAATAATATAAGAAGCCTTACGGAAATAGTGTCGCAGATTAAGGAGCTTACCGATAAAAGAGATGAATTGCTTATAGAATACAGCGCGCTTAATGTCGCGGCAGATGTTATAGAAGAAACAGCCAAAGAAATGCACAGCCAAAATTCTCCTGTATTAAACAAAAAAATATCAGATATGATATTTGACATAACGAACAGATACAAAAACATAAAGCTGTCAAGCGAACTTGATTTAAATGTAGAGTATCCGGAAACCGGGCTTTTGGTAAACGTTGAAGAATTAAGCCAAGGTACGCTTGAACAATTGTATTTTTCTTTAAGGGTGGCACTGGCGGATATGTTCGCGCCTGATACGCCTTTAATACTTGATGACAGTTTTGTCATGTATGATACTTACAGGCTTGAAAATATTATCAGAGTTCTATATAATATCTCTAAAAAAAGGCAGGTATTATTATTAAGCTGCAGCAGCAGAGAGAAGGAAATACTTGACAGAATGAATATAAGCTACAACTTAGTAACTCTTTAAGACTTATCGGCAAATAAATAACTGAGGATTAACAATAAAAATGAATATAAAAGTAGCGGTAGGAATGAGCGGGGGAGTGGACAGTTCCGTTGCGGCGCTGATGCTTAAAAATGCAGGGTATGACGTTGTGGGCATTTTTATGAAAAACTGGGATGACGATAATAACGGCGAATGCTCTGCGGAAGAAGATTATTCAGACATTTCCAGCGTATGCAATAAAATAGGCATACCATATTACACAGTGAATTTCTCTAAAGAATATTGGGACAGGGTTTTTAAATACTTTTTAGATGAATATAACAGCGGCAGAACGCCAAACCCTGATGTTCTGTGCAACAGTGAAATAAAGTTTAAAGCGTTTATGGATTATGCGCTTGATGTTATGGGAGCGGATTATATAGCGACCGGTCATTATGTTCAGAAGAAAGAAGAATCGGGCGAATGCTATTTGCTTAGAGGATCGGATGAAAATAAAGACCAAAGCTATTTTTTATGTATGCTTAACCAGCATCAATTGTCTAAAGCGCTGTTTCCTATAGGTCATATGCAAAAAAGCCAAGTAAGAGAAATCGCTTCAAACGCAGGGCTAAGGACAGCTTTAAAAAAAGACAGCACAGGTATATGCTTTATAGGGGAGAGAAATTTTACTGAGTTTTTATCAAATTATCTTCCCAACAAAAAAGGCATTATAAGAGATATAAGCGGAGAAATTGTCGGACATCATTTGGGGCTTATGTATTACACACTGGGGCAGAGAAGAGGACTGGGAATAGGGGGTGCGGGCAACGGCGGAAGATGGTATGTCGCCGATAAGGATTTAGCTAACAATGAATTGATAGTCGTTCAAAATCCTGACCATCCGGTTTTATATTCCAAAGCATTGACTGCAAAAAAATTCTCTTTTATTAAAGGCGCGCCGCCGGGAGAAGAATTCAGGTGCAGTATAAAATACAGATACAGGCAGCCTGACAAGCAGGCGAAAGTAACAATTAAAGATAATGTGTTAACGGCAGAATTTGATAATCCGCAAAAAGCCGTATGCCCGGGACAGTATGCAGTATTTTACAACAAAGAAATTTGTCTTGGCGGAGCGGAAATAGACAGTATAATAAAGATATGAAAGATGGTGTTTTTATGAAGAAAAAAGTTTTAACAATTGTTTTGGTTTTAATATTATTGGCGGCTTTAAGCGCTTGCGGGGCATCAAAAACAAGCACAAATTACAGCGATTTAGTTGGCCCGTGGCAGCTTGACAGCAGATATATTGACGGGAATTCACAGACAATAGTATGGACAATACTTTATTTTAAATCGGATAAAACAGTTGATATATATGAATATCCGCAGCAGGCTACTGTACAGACAAATTCATTTGCAGCCAAAAAAGAATATATACCTGATAAAAGCCTGTTTACTCTTATGGGTTCTTCTCCTGTTACAGTAAACGGCAACACAATTTCTTATCAATATAACGGAGCTACTATTACAGGTAAATTCACAATTGATTTAAACAGCTATACAATGCATTTGTATATTGATAACACAACAAATAATGTAATACATGAAATTTATAAAACAG
>JAAZOI010000247.1 GCA_012797825.1 Eubacteriaceae bacterium
ATTTTACGCCGTCTATATATTTGTTCCTATTATTTGAAATTTGCTCTACGGTAAAGCCGGTAAAATTGTACGCTTCATCAAGCAGCTGCTGATATAGAATGAAGTCTTCCTCGGGGTAGTTAATCTTTGATTGAGTACACAGCATATTATAAGCGTCGCTGAAGTTGTTTTGAAGTATGTTATTGTAGTAGCTTTCAACAAACTGCTTCGGCTCTCCGGCAGGTTTGCATGAGGATAACGTTAATATGCATAGCAGTAATAATAATATAAAAATTTTTTTCATGTTTATTTCCCGTAAAAATGTAGTTTCTGTAATTATAACAAAAAATAAGGCGTGGTTAATACACAAATATAAATTAGCGGTAATTTCGGCTAAGGCGGGGATAGGACTTCAAAGTAAAACAATAATAAAGGATAATTGGATGTTTGCGGAAGTCTTACAGATATTAAAAAATATAATGTTTTTTTAACAGGCTCTGAAAAATTTGCATAAAAAAATAGGAACAGAATATATCTGTTCCATATTTATTATTGGTTTTATGCTATGCAAACGTTGGCTGCTCTGAGTTTGCGGCTATTTTTTGGATCTTTTTCAATGTCAAAAGTTACTTTTTGACCTTCTTGAAGAGATTTATAGCCTACAGTTGCGATTGAAGAAAAATGCACAAATACATCATCTCCGCCATTGTCATTAGAAATAAAGCCGAAGCCTTTTTCTGAATTAAACCATTTTACCGTACCGTTATTCATAGGGTACCTCCTAATTATAAATTGTACCCATATAAAACAAAAATCTCACATTTTTGTAAATCATCTGAATAATAGTGACCTACATAATATGTGAGTACAAATCTAATATTTTGAATACCATAACAGTATACTATGTTGATTTATATTTGTCAACAGGTATTTTCATGGGTATTAAATGCGTAATTAATAATCTTAAATTTTTTTGCAACTTCTTAATTTTATAATTAATGCATTTCAAAATAAAACCAATTATCAATTATTCTCTCTGTAATATACTTTGCACCATAATTTTCCATGTCTTTGTATATCCATTGATCCCCGTCCTGTTCAAAATTAACGTCTGTGCCCTCCCATCCTATCGGTTTATTATCCTCCGTAAAATAAAAACCATAATAACCACCAGATGACATAAAACTTTCGTTTCCGCAATCAAATATAATACATAAACGACCACTTTTTGAGTAATATCTTTCAATTTCTTGAATACCTTTTATTTTAAAAATTTTATATAATACATTACTTTTTAAAATTAAATATGGGTTTTTCTGAGTTAAATTATTATTATCAATAGGATTTACGATTACTTTGTTATAGAAAGGTGATATAGTTACCGAAAGATAAGATATTTCAATATTCTTTTCAGCGTTTAAATAAAATTGTGTATTTTCTATATTCTTAATTTCATTTTTCGATTCAATAAGTAACTGTGTATTTTGTGTTACTACGTTTATTATCTCTTCTCTAGTTAAATATTCATCGGCAAGTAAAGGGCTTAGCAATGAATTAAGTATAAGTATGTAAATTGAATATAATACAACTAATATTATAATAATAATTGAAATTATTTTTAACTTTTTTTTCATAATATAAACTCCAAAATTAATTTATATTTAGATTATTATAACATACAAAATTGGAAAAAAATATTTGATAGTCAATGGATAAAAATAAGCATTTATGCAAAAAGCAATATTAAGAGAAAACGTGTATCTATAGCAAGCATCGGATATATGGAGTTTTTATCAATCATTTAAATATTTTATGATATTAAGTAAATCTCAGCCCTTAATTACAAATTTGCAGCAGTTAATTAAGGCGGAACGACACGGCGGTCGTTCCCTACAATTGAGGGCAGGAGCAAGGAGAGGTATGATATAAAAAAAGGGGAGCGTGCGCTCCCTTCTGTTACTGGGCGGCCGTTATGTAAAAGGAGAACATGCGAACGTAAAGGAAATAAGCTCTACACCGCAAAAATTTACACGCCGCAAAGAATAATTCAATTATAAATTTTATATATAAATTACCTTATCAATGTCCCAAATAATTTGTAATCAGATTCTCAAGCGTAACAGGTTTCGCGTAAATGTAGCCTTGAATATAATCGCATCCCATTTCACTAAGCAATTCCATCTGCTGATTATTCTCAACGCCTGAGGCAAGCACTTTTATGTTTAATATTTTCGCCATAGCTATTATTGACTTTACCGTCAGCGCGTCTTTTTGCCTTGAAGTTATGTTGTCTATTAAGCTTTTGTTTATTTTTATGAAATCAAAAGAAAATTTATTAAAATTGTTGTAAGAAAAATAACCCGTTCCGAAATTATCAACCGATAAATTAATTCCCATTGACGTAATCTGAGTCAAGGTTTTTTCGTCCTGCTCGGTTATCTTTAAGTTTTCCGTTATTTCAAAGTTGATCCAGCTCGGCATAATGTTGTTTTCAATAATCAGCTCGCAAACTTTATCAATGAAATTTGTGTTTTTTAATTGAATTGTGGATATGTTTATTCCCATAAAAAGTTCGCAGTTATGTTTGCTGTTAAGCTCTTTTATGTGCTTCATCGCGCTGCTTAAAACCCACTGCCCAAGCGGAAGTATTATGCCTGTTTCTTCCGCTATAGAAATAAATTCTTTGGGACTTACCTGCCCTAAAACAGGGCTGTTCCAACGCAGCAGCGCTTCCACGCCTGCTATCTTTGTTCCCGAAATGTCATAAATCGGCTGATAATTTAAAGAAAATTCGCTTTCTATGTCGGCTTTCTTTAAAGCAAGCTCAATTTCAGCGTTTCTGTTTATTTTACTTTGAATTTCATCATTGTATAGGCAGTAATCGGAAAAATTTAACTTTTTAGCGTGCGCAAGTGACGCCTTGGCGCATTTTATTAAATTTATTCTGTCCGAGGCGTTTTTAGGATATTTGGCTATGCCTGTGCGTATGCTTATGCTTAACTGATACGATTCCGCTTTTATTGAGTTATGAAGCAGTAAATATATTCTGCTTAGCTTATTGTTTATTTCCTCAAAATCGGTATCATAACATAAAATAGAAAACTCGTCGCTGTCTGTGCGCGCTATATAGGAATTTGAATAAAAATTGTCAGTTATCAGCTCGGATATTTGTTTTAAGATTTTGTCTCCTATTTTAAATCCGTAAATCTGATTTATAAACCTGAATTTATTAATGTCTAATATTATTAAGTACAAAGACTTTTCATTATTGCGCTTTTTAATTTGCTTATCAATCATATCAAAAAATCTTTGCCTGGAAAGCAGCCCTGTAAGGCTGTCGTGGTGAATTAAATATTTAAAGTTTTTAAGCGCTGACTCAAGCTGATATGTTCTGTCTTCTTCCTGAGTGTTTAAAAGCTCGTCATACGCCGTTTTGCTTTTTAGCAGTTTTTTATTGGCGGCATTTATTTGAATATACAAACTTAAAATTAAATACGATACGGAGACTGTTGAAAATATTAATATATCCGCGATTTTTATCTCGCCTGTCAGTAAAGCAATTACTAAAGGCAAAAATATAAGCCACGCGTATTTTATGCGGCTTTCGTTTAAAAATAAATTTAAGCATATATTTTTAAGAAAGCTTATTTTAATAAAAACAGTTATTACAGTGGGGCAAAGCACGCATAGCCAGCCGACAAATTTTGAAATTAAGCCTGTATTTGCGGCAACGCCGCTTGCATAAACCGCGTTTGAGAAGAAAAACAAGACAGCGCATAATAAAATTACTATACTGAACAGGCCTATATTTTTCGCGCGGGACGAAATAAGCATATAAATTATTAAAGATATTCCCCCCGCGCTGAGCGCGAGATATAAAAATCTTGCTATATCAGGCGCGGAAAAAGACGCGCCGAAAATGCTTAATCTGAAAAATAATATCGCTGCAGTCGCTGCAGTTAAAAACATCGTAACGGTTAAATCAAGAGCGGTTTGCGCGTAATTTAAATTTTTTATATTAACTATAATAAAAGTTATGGCGCACGCCGCAAAACATAGACCTCCCGCCGCGTATAAATATGATAAAAAAACGCCGCCTGACGGATATTTAATAACCGTTTTGCCGATAATGCCGGCAAAGCTCGCAGCGCCTAAAATAAATATGCCTGATGTAAAAAATAATAGTGTTTTAAAGTTTTTGGTTTTTAATTTCAGAACCGCAATTAAGTTAATCGCGTTTAATATATAAATAGCGGAAGCA
>JAAZOI010000248.1 GCA_012797825.1 Eubacteriaceae bacterium
ATATCCTTAACTTTATCATTTATCTGCTGCTCGGTCAATAAAATTCTTTCTACATCCTTGTGTATCATCCGTTATAAACTCTTTGCTGAAATTTTTAATATATTCTTAGTTTCTTCATCTACTTTATATTTATCGCTTAAAGCATACCCTATAATCCAGATTATATTTTCTTCATCGCACAGCAGCGGAATTTTGTCGCGTTGCTGCTTTGGCACTTTAATATTAATAAAATATTTTTTCAGGCTCGTGCTGCCCTTCAGACCGAGCGGGTAAAATTTATCGCCTGTTTGTCTGTTTCTTATAAAAATATTACCTTTTATTTTATCATAATCTATATATTTTTCATATGTTGAACTATATTTTTTTTCAAATAAATTAACTTTTTTAAGCAGAATTTTAATCCCCAATTGCCAGATTTCATTTTCACTATTATAAGTTATAGGATATTTAAAACTTTTTTCTGTGATATTGTCACATTTAATACATTTTATTATTAAAAATTCATATTCTCTTTTTGCAACAATATCTCCGGGCAAATCAATACACCATATAGTATTAGACGCAGGCATTGACAAAATACTGTCTATATTCTTTTTTTCTATATTTATAAGGCTTTTAATATTATTAATCATATACCTGATAATATATGGTTTTATATAATCATTTGCGCAGTATAGCATATCAATGTTAATTTTTGCGGAGCTGTCGTTGATTATTATGTGATTTTTATAAAATTCCAGCTCATTATCGATTTTATCTCTAATTATTTTTGTCTGATTACAAAGCCTTATTATAATATCATCAAAATCCGGTTTTGTTTTTATAAGCTCTGGTATAACCAGATTTCTTATTCTGTTTCTGAAATATTCATTTTCATAATTAGTTTTGTCTATGCAATAGGAGATTTTATTTTTTTCAAGATAAGTGGTAATTTCCGATTTCTTTGCAAATAACAAAGGTCGTATTATTCCGTCTTTTCTTTTTATATCAATGCCGCATAATCCGTCTATGCCGGTTCCTCGCATGCATCTCATAAGAATCGTTTCGATATTATCATCAAAGTGATGCGCAGTGACTATGCTGTCGGCATTTAATTCGTCTTTAAGCAAAAATAACTCTTTGTATCTAAGCTCTCTTCCAGCCTGCTCTATAGACAGATTTTTTGATTTAGAGTAATTTAAGACATCTATTTTTTTTGTATAGCAGATAATATCTAATTCTTTGCATATTTGAGCACATCTTTTTTCATCATCATCCGCCTCCGCTGATCTTAACATATGATTTAAATGCAGAGCATAAATTTTGAAGTTAATTATGCTGCTCAGTTTTTTAAGAATAATTAAAAGAGCCGTAGAATCGGCTCCTCCAGAAAGTGCCAGCAATACGGTTTGATTACTTGAAATTAAATCATATTTTATTATTGTTTCGTATATTTTATTTTCGAGATAGTTAAGGTTATCCATGAAAATCATTATATAGTATGCATATTTAATTTACAAATATTTTATATCTCAGCTAAGCCTTTCCCAAACCTTTGCAACCATTACCGTTATATCATCAATATTTTCGCTGCCTGTCAATTCCTGGAATTGATCAAATATGTTATCGACTATCATCTGAGGGCTTCTGCCCGCAGTGCTTTTTATAATTCTGCATATTTCATCATCATCTATTGCCGATGCAAATCCGTCAGAAAACATATATATATAGCTGTTAGGATCCAAATTTCTAAAAGCTGTTTTAATATTTGGTTTATCTAGTATTCCTATGGGCGTTGAATCAAATTCGATTTTTTCTATCATTTTTTCTGTTTTAATATAAGTAGCGCACGCACCCGCTTTCATAATAACAGCGTCCGATGTATATTCGTCAAACAGCAAAGCGTCAAGGGTTGAAAATATTTCTTTTTCATCGTCAGTGTCCATAACGCCGTTTGCCATATTTACAGCGGTTTTTATATCGATGCCGCTTCCCAAAAGGTCTTCTATTATATCGAGCAGCTTTCCGCTGTAGGTTTGGGCATCCCTGCCGCTGCCCATGCCGTCCGCGATAGCCGCAAGCACAAGCCCTTTGTCAATATCGGCAACCGTGCTGCTGTCCCCCGAATATTCAGAATCCCTTTTTGCGGTCTTCTTCTGCGCCACTGAAAGCCGCATTAAAGGAGCCTCTATGAACAAACAAATAACCCCGTCTTCCGTTCTGTATTCTGATTCAAAATCGACTTTTATGCCGATTGAACTTAATATACAGTCAGAAATTATACCGCGTATCTGCCTTGAAATACTGTCTTCATTTAAATTTACGAATATTCTCATAATATTGCGCCTGTCGCTGAATACAAAAGCAGACTGGCAGTCAATGTTTTGCCTTCTTACTGCAGAAATTATGCTTTTTTCTTCATCTTCATGTTTTAAAACGCCGTTTTGCAGCATTGAGAATATTTCTTCGCTCAGTTCGATAAGACTCTGCTGCTTTGTAAGAAAATATTCTCTTTGCCTGTCAAGCTGTTTTTGCCTGTCTTTACGCTCCATTGAATTTTTTATTAAGTAATTCATTGAAAGTTTCATTAAGTCGGGTTTTTTACAATTTTTAATAAATTCAGATTTGTCAATAGCTTTTTCATTGCCGAATTTTTTTACGCTGTCAGTAAACAACGATATTTTATTGTTTGCATTTGAAGACCAGCAGTTATTGTACATATAGCAAAGCGAACAAACATCTTTTATAATATGTCCCAGTATTGTTTTGCTTTTATCTGACGGCATGCTTCTTTTTTCATCTTTTATATACAACACATTCTGAGCCGCTCTCTGTTTTTCCATCTGCTGCTTTATATATATATTTAACGCGTCGTTATTTAAATCTTTATTATTAACCTCACCAGTACTTACTTCTTTTTTAAAAGCAGGCAGAGCTATGAACAAAACAACCGCTGCCGCTGCTTCTTTAATATATAATAATAACCCCGTCAGCCCGTCTGTATATCCCATAATCACGCTCATTCCCAATATGAACGCTATTGCCGCAGTAACTTTATTTAACTTTATTCCTATACATGCGATTAATGAAGCGAATGATAGAACAGCCATTATTGATATATCGGCATTTTTACTTAAAACGAGCGCCAGAGATATAAGAATTGATACGGGCAAAGCCGCTTTGACACCCTCATAATATACACACAACAATATTGAGAAAATGGCGAACATCATCATGATATTATAGTTATAAAAAATCAGTCCGTCTAAAGCTATTAAAAGAACTATTAATATAATGCCTGCGCAAATAATTTCTTCATCTGAAAGCGATTTTCTTTTTGGATATGTTTTTATTGAGTTAATGCCGATATTAAAAACATAATACATGCAAAATGCGCATACCGCTTCAGCTCCGTATATTATATAGCTGATAGCAGGTTTAGACATAATTAGCATTATAATAAGCGACGCTATTAATGTGCATCCTGCCGCAATAATTGCTTTATAGATATTTTTTGAATTAAAAAAGTTTGCATATTTTACTCCGTACAGCAAAACCAGCACAATCGCTACTCTGATGCTTAAGCTCATATCACCTATTGTAAGCGCGCCAAGGAGCGCAAAAGCGGGCGTTATTTTTTTGTTGGAATCGAGTATCACAAACGCAAGAAATCCGAAAACAAAAGGAGACAATTCGCCTAAAACTACGCTTCTCCCTATAACAAACGATAAAGCCGCATAAATTATGTACGATTTTATCTGAAGCTTTTTTATCTTTTCTCTTAAGCCCAGCTTGTCCTTTGTTTGGGAAACAGTCTGCATTCTATCTCCTTCCAACCCGCTTGCGAGTTATTAGAAATTTTTATTCTTTAAACTTTTTTTCATTATATCCGCCGTTATTTAAAAATTATGTCAGATATGGAATTCAGTATATTCATCAGATTATAATAAGCGCTTGAAAATAAAAATAACTCCCGGTATTAACCGAGAGTTTTCATCATATAAAGCCGTACGCCCTTCTTCGATATTTTATTATAAGTGAGTCTATACCATCAGCTCGCACCAGGTATATCCGCGGCACATACTGCTATCAGTTTATCGCTGCTTCCTTCCGGACCTGACGAGGTTCGCCGAATAGTATTGCACGGAGCCCGATGGTCAACACCTCAAAATATATTCTCTTAAACCTATAATAAACCTACCTCGGTCGGGCATCTGCCCTGCTGTAGCGGATTGCAGGTTACAAGGCACCGCTGACTCCCCGCATAGTACGGCTTAAATAATATAACATATTTATTAATTTTATTCAATTTTTATTTGCTGACATATTATTCAATTAATTTTATTGGGCATCCGAAAAATTGTAAGATACATTAAACCCGTTGCGTTTAAGTTCATTTTCTATTGTTCGCAAACTTTCATCTTCTTCAAACATTTTGCCCGCAAGCAGCACCTTGCTTATACCGTGAAATTCTCTTAAATCTTTGCATATAAAAACAGAAATATCAATAATGCTTTTATAAAACTTAGCAGACATTATTTCTTTTTTTTCTTCTTTTTTTATATCGGATAATAATCCTAATATTATATCTTTTGTACCGACTACAAACATTTTATTTGTATATCTAATATTAAATTCGTATTCATTATTTATATTTTTTAAGTTTTTAACCGCGAATTCTTTCATATCATTATTTGATATATCAATTAGAAACGCAGCCGCTTTAAAAAAGCTTTTTATATCGCTTTTCCTGTTTACGTTATTTTTATTTATCTTATCAAGCGCGCTGTCAATATCATACTTACTAAAATGATTCGGCATATGCTTTTTTACATCTTCTTTATAAATGTCGTAAATAAGACCTAACGCCGATATAAGCGTCGGAGGATATAAGGTTTGAGTATCATTATCAATGCAAATACATTCAATCCCTCCGGCTTTAATTATATATTTTGAACTGTATATTAAAAATTCTCCGCAATAGCAATTATTTTCAAGATTATTATCATAATCGAATATAACTGCCATACTTTTACCGTTTTTTAATGCATGTTTTAGAAGGTTTTCATTAGTGAAATTATGTATCTGGCAATGTATTCCGTCTTCCAAGAAAATACCTCCTTGCATTATTGATTGTAATGGACTTAAAAAAGTTCTTACTTTTTCAAAAAAGGTAGTTCTAATTACTATCCTGATAAATTAAATATATGCTAAACATTATAAT
>JAAZOI010000249.1 GCA_012797825.1 Eubacteriaceae bacterium
AACCCGCGCGTTAGCCGTTCTTCCGCTCTCGCTTCAAAAGCGACGGGCTACCCGATAGCAAAAATAGCGGCAAAGCTCGCGCTCGGATACGGGCTTGATGAAGTGTTAAACGCTGTAACTAAAAAAACTTACGCGTGTTTTGAACCGACGCTTGATTACGTGGTAGTAAAAATTCCTAAATGGCCTTTTGATAAGTTTGAAACAGACACGAAACTACTCGGAACGAGAATGATGGCTACAGGCGAGACAATGGCTATAGGCTCGAATTTTGAGCAGGCTTTATTAAAAGCGATACGTTCGCTTGAGATAGGCAGATTTTCGCTTCATCACAAACAGTCCAAAGAAAGAACTTTGGATGAACTTAAAAACAGGATAATCCATCCCGACGACGAGAGAATATTTGATATTGCCGAAATGTTAAGACGCAAATACAGCATGGACAGAATAGCTAAATTAACGGGCATTGACGAGTTTTTCATAAAGAAAATAAAAGGCATAGTTGACTTAGAAGAAGAGCTTGCCAAAATGAAGCTCAGCCAGCTTGAAAGCGAGCATTTAAGAAAGCTTAAAAAACTCGGTTTCGCCGATAAAGGCATTGCCGATATTATGCGCGTTAAAGAAGAAGAAATATTCGCCCTGCGAAAGAAGTACAATATAATTCCCACGTACAAACTGGTTGATACTTGCGCCGCGGAATTTGAGGCAGTATCGCCGTATTATTATTCCACATATGACCAGTACGATGAAAGCGTTGTAAGCAATAATAAAAAAGTAGTAGTTGTAGGAAGCGGCCCTATTAGAATAGGCCAGGGGATAGAGTTTGACTACTGCTGCGTTCACAGTGTGTTTACTCTAAGAAAACAAGGCATAGAAGCCATAGTTATAAACAATAATCCCGAAACGGTAAGCACGGACTTTGACATATCCGACAAGCTTTATTTTGAGCCGCTTACCGAGGAAGATTTTTATAACATTATAGAAAAAGAAAAACCTGACGGAGTAATTTTGCAGTTCGGCGGACAAACCGCTATAAAGCTTGCCAATTTCTGCACAAAAAAGAATATACCCATAATCGGAACGCAGCCTGTAAGCATAGATGCTGCGGAAGATAGGGAAAAGTTTGAGGAAATATTAGAAGAGCTTAATATAAAAAGACCGCGCGGCAAAGGCGTATGGACAATGGAAGAGGGCATAAAAGCCGCCAACGATATAGGCTATCCCGTTTTGGTGCGCCCCTCATACGTGCTGGGCGGAAGGGGAATGGAAATATGCTATAAAGAAGAGCAGCTTGTGAAATACCTTTCGGAAGCGTTTGAGCTTGATGTCGAAAACCCCGTTTT
This sequence comes from Eubacteriaceae bacterium, assembly GCA_012797825.1. GTDB lineage: Bacteria > Bacillota > Clostridia > Eubacteriales > UBA1433 > UBA1433. The sequence goes on from JAAZOI010000249.1 coordinate 1,341, forward strand.
AATCGATAAGTATCTCTACGGCACAGAGCTTGAAGTAGACGCGGTATGCGACGGGCAGGACGTGCTTATACCGGGCATTATGCAGCATCTTGAAAAAGCGGGCGTGCACTCGGGCGACAGCATAGCAATTTATCCGCCTGTAGGAATGAGCGAAGAGATTAAACATAAAGTATACGATTATACAAAACGCATCGCTATGAAAATGCAGGTTATGGGCATAATAAACATTCAGTTCGTGGAATTTGAAAATGAGCTTTATATAATAGAAGTCAATCCGCGTTCAAGCCGCACAGTGCCTTATATAAGCAAAATATCCGGTCTTCCGATAATACCGCTTGCGGTAAGAGTATCGCTTGGCGAAAAGCTTAAAGACATGAAATGCGGAACGGGAGTATACCCCGAGTCAAAACTGTACGGAATAAAAATACCTGTATTCTCAACAGAAAAAATACCCGGAATTGAAGCGGTGCTCGGACCGCAGATGCGTTCAACGGGGGAAGTTATGGGAGTCGGGGAAACTTATCAGGATGCACTGTATAAAGGGCTATGCGCAGCGGGTACGGACCTTGAAAAAATAAAGAAAAAAATACTCGTGACGCTTAACAATAACGATAAAGAAGTTTTCATGCCCGTAATTGCCAAGCTTGCTTCCGCGGGATATGACATACTTGCTACAAAAGGAACCGCGCAGGCGTTAAAAGATTACGGCGTAAGCGCTACTTTAATAAATAAACTCGGCAACGAGAAACCCACAATTATGGACCTTATTTTAAACAGGGATATAAATATTATAATAAATACACCCGAAAAAACAGAATCTTCGCGTTCTGACGCGTTTAAAATGAGAAGAGCGGCTATAGAGAACAAAGTGGAAGTTATAACTACGCTTGAAAAAGCCCATGAGGTAGTTAAACTTTTATTTGATAAAGTGAATCATAAATCGCAAAGCGTGTATGATATATGTAAACTTTACTATAAAAAGGAATAAATACAATGGATTTTTCCGCTTCAATTGACGCTTATAAAGAAAGTATTATACAAGATATTCAAAGGCTTGTAAAAATAAAGAGCGTAGACGATACTCCGAGGCCGGGCATGCCGTTTGGCGAAGGTATCGGAAGAGCTTTAGACGAAGCGCTTAAGATAAGCGAAGAATTAGGCTTTGCGGCTCATAATCTTGACGGGTACGCGGGATACGCAGAAGCGGGGCAGGGGGAAGAAGTAGTCGGAATACTCGTTCATCTTGATGTTGTGCCTGAAGGTCTGGGCTGGAAGTATGAGCCGTACGGAGCGGAAATATCGGAAAATAAAATTTACGGCAGGGGAACAAGCGATGATAAAGCCCCCGCAGTCGTGAGCCTTTACGCGCTGAAAGCAGTTGCTGACAGCGGCGCGGCTTTTAAAAAGCGTGTGAGAATAATATTCGGCACAAATGAAGAAAAAGGCAGTGAA
>JAAZOI010000250.1 GCA_012797825.1 Eubacteriaceae bacterium
ATTCTGTTTATTGTTCAATATATATGTATCGAGCTGGATTGTATCAGCGATTTTCTGCCGGATATTAATGTGCTTTATAAAAGGATACTGCCCTTGTATTCTATTTGATATCACATTAATTTCTTCATCGCTGTATTTCTTTTCGGGCTCAATATAAAATACAGCGTCGTTTTCTTTAGACATCTGTATTTGTGACACAATACATTTATCTGCATTGTTTATATCTGATATGTCGATTAATTCCGATAGATATTTTCCTTTCATATTTTGCCCTGCTCATTTATAATATCGTTAAGTCTTTCTAAAAGTATCTCAACCGCTTCATTTTCTTTAACGGTTTTTACTATTTCACCTTTTTCAAACATTACGGCGTTATTTTTGCCGAACGCAAGCCCGATGTCGGCTTCTCTTGCTTCACCCGGTCCGTTTACGGCGCATCCCATAACCGCAACTTTTGCGTACTTATTTATATTCTTTGTTTTTTCTCTTACTTCTTTAGCGTAAGATATCACATTTGTCTGACATCTGCCGCAAGTAGGGCATGATATTACTTCTATTCCTGTTTTTTGTATTCCAAGAAAATTAAGCAGATTTCTGCCCGCCCTTACTTCTTCTATAGGATCGTCACTTAAAGATATGCGAATAGTATCTCCTATTCCGTTTAGCAGCAATGCTCCTACTCCCGCTGAGGATTTTATTATTCCGTCAATATAAGTGCCTGCCTCGGTAACTCCTAAATGCAAAGGATAATCACAGTTACGGCTAAAAAGCATGTTTGAGAAATATGTAGAATACACGTCGGATGACTTTATAGAAATTACAAGGTCAGTAAATTTTTCCGCTTCGGCAAACTCGACATAACGCACAGCCTCTTCATATAGAGCGTCAGGTGTCGGCGAGCCGTATTTTTCAAGCAAATCTTTCGATATCGACCCCGAATTAACCCCTATTCTTACTGCCCGTCCATATTTTTTAGCCGCCTTTAAAACTTCCGCAGCTTTTTTATATCCGCCGATATTGCCCGGGTTAATGCGCACTTTATCGGCTCCTGATTCAAGGCATTTTATCGCCAGTCTATAATCGAAATGAATGTCGGCAACAAGGGGTATTTTAATGCGGCTTTTTATCTCGCTTACCGCACCCGCTGAAGCCGCATCCGGTATGGCAACACGGATAATATCGCATGCCGCATCCTGTAATTTTATTATCTGAGCAACAGTCGCTTTCACATCTGAAGTTTTAGTTTTTGTCATAGACTGAACGGCGATGTTATTTTCACCGCCGATATATAAATTGCCGATTTTTACTTCTTGTGTTTTTTTTCTTATTATTTTATCCATTATTTAACCGTTAAAAGAATCTGTTAATATCGTTAAAAGCAATTACAACTGCAAGCAGTATCATAAGCGCAAAGCCTATGAAGTGAAAAACATTTTCTCTTTCTCTTTTTATCGGAGAACCTTTTATTAATTCAACCAAAAGTAAAAATACTCTGCTTCCGTCAAGGGCAGGTATAGGAAGCATGTTTATTACACCCAGACTCATGCTAATAGCCCCCGTTATCTGTAGTACTGAAGCTATACGCTGCGCTATTGTATTCCCATAAGTTGCGCTTTCACTGACAATTTTCACTACTCCTATCGGTCCTGTAAAAGCGTCCAGTCCGATAACGCCTCTTATCAAAGAAATAAGAGTTGAAAATATAAGCGTAATATAAAGCCATATAAGTGATGCCGCTTTAGAAAGAGCGGTAAAAATATTTTTTGAATATGCGGCTTTTACCCCGATAATATAACGCTCGCCGCTTTCATCTTTTACATAAGTTGGTTTTATGTTTAAAGTAATTTTTTCACCTGTGCTTTGCCTGAATATTTGCACATTTACAGTGCCCTGACCGCTGTAATTTTTCAGCGCTGCGCTTATATCCTCCCATTTATCTATGCTTGTGTTATCTATCATAAGCACTTTGTCTCCAGCTTGCATTCCGGAAGACAAAGCTGGTGACGTATCGGTAAAGCCGCCTATTGAAGTTGTTGGCATTCCAACTATTAAAAGCGCTATAGCGAAAGCAATATATGCCGTAAATATGTTCATAATAGAACCCGCCGAAAAAATAAAAGCGCGTGCTAATTTGGATTTATTTATAATGCTGTCGTCTCTTTCTTCATCATCGTCAGTCTCTCCGACTATTTTACAGTATCCTCCTATAGGTAGGGCGCGCAAAGAAAATAATGTATTCCTGCCCTGTTTTTTAAAAATAACAGGACCCATTCCTATCGCGAATTCAGTTACTCCCACTTTGCATAATCTAGCCGATATATAATGTCCCGCTTCATGAACGGCAATAAGCACGCCGAATATGAATAGGGATAATAACACAGTCCAAAAATTTACCAATATTTCCTCCTTTATGCAAGTAATGCATAAAAATATATTACAGGTATTACAAATAATATGCTGTCTATTCTGTCTAATATACCACCATGACCGGGAATTAAACTGCTGAAATCTTTTTTATTGAAATTTCTTTTAAACAGCGACGCGCTTAAATCGCCGAACTGCCCGAAAACGCTTGCAACCGCACCTGCCAGAGCATACTGCCAAACAGGATTATACATATTAAAGAATTTGGCAAACACAACCCCGCAAAGAGTTGCCCCGACAATGCCTCCGATAAAGCCCGCTATCGCCCCTTCTACGCTTTTTTTGGGGCTGACGGCAGGGCACAGTTTTCTTTTCCCGAATTTAATTCCGAATAAATATGCCGATGTGTCGGTAAAGGTTGAAATAATAAATACCATCCATATTAATAAACTGCCGTTTTGCAGTGAAAATAACCCCACAGCAAGCCCGAGAGGTATGGGAATGTAGAAAAGGGCGAATATCTGAAATATAATATCGTTTATGCCGTATTGTCTCATTATTATGTTGTAAATAAAAATAATCATAAATGATAACGATGCAATGTATGCGAACGCTGTCTGGAAATACCCTATGCAAATTAATATCAGGTTTCCAATAAGTAAACTGTATATTATATCGAGAAATTTATTTTTGCGTTGGAAAAATAAATTCAGATATTCATATATTGCAAAAGAGCATGCTATGCAAGCCAAAACCGCAAACGCAGCCTTTCCTATAATTAAAGCCGCAAATAAAAGTATCAATATAACTATCGATGCTACAACTCTCGTTCTCATTTACTGGTTAAGTCCTCCGTAGCGTCTGTCCCTATTTTGATAATCGTATATGGCATTGCATAATGTCTCTTTAGTAAAATCAGGCCAATAAACATCCGTAAACCACAATTCCGCGTAAGAAAGCTGCCAGATTAAAAAATTGCTAAGCCTTTTTTCTCCGCCTGTCCTAATCATCAAATCAGGGTCAGGAATATCTTTTGTATATAAATGTTCGCTTATTATATCTTCATTAATATCTTCTATTAATAACTCATTTGAGTTTACTTTTTGAATTATTTGTTTGCACGAATTTAAAATATCAGCTCTTCCGCCGTAATTTATTGCAACATTCATGTTAAGTATATTATTATCTTTTGTTCTTTCCATAGCGTCAACCGCGCATGATTTTGCGCTGCCTGGCAGATTGTCAATGTCTCCTAAAATTCTGACTTTAACGCCTTTTTTATATAATTTATCAATTTCTTTTATAAAATACTCGGTCATAAGCTTCATCAGTCCGTCCACTTCGTCTTTTGGTCTCCTCCAGTTTTCGGTTGAAAAAGCGTATAATGTCAAATATTTTATGCCTAAATCCACACAAGACTCAACAATAAGCCTTACAGTCTCCATAGCCTGACGATGACCGTAAAGTCGCGGCATATTTCTTTTTTTTGCCCATCTTCCGTTTCCGTCCATAATTACCGCGACATGAGCCGGTATATTATTTTTATCAATTAAATCAATATAATTTTTGCTCATCTTTACTCTCTTTAAAAAAAATTATTAATACCCGCAATATAAGGACAGTTTTATATAAATCAATATATAATACCACATCCTCTAAGCGGGCAGTTAATTTGCACACCCTTAATTTATTATAAAGGCAGATTATATTTCCATTATTTCTTTTTCTTTTAATTTTACTATATCATCAATTTTTTTAATCTTATTGTCAGTTATTTTTTGTAAAGATTCTTCGCCGTTTTTGCAGTCATCCTCAGTTATTTTACTGCTTTTCTGTTCTGCCTTAAGTTCTTCGATAGCAGTTCTTCTGATGTTTCTTATTGCGACTTTTGCGTTTTCGCCTTCTTTTTTAGACAGCTTAACTAAATCTTTTCTTCTCTCTTCTGTAAGCTGAGGAACAACGAGACGAATAATTCTTCCGTCATTGCCGGGGTTAATTCCTATATCTGAGGCAAGTATAGCTTTTTCTATTATAGGAATTGTTTTGCTGTCCCAAGGCTGGATAACAATCATCCTCGGTTCCGGAGCCGATATTGAAGCCATCTGAGTTATCGGCGTCGGCGTTCCGTAATAATCGGCCGATATTCTGTCAAGCATTTTCGGGTTCGCTCTTCCCGCCCTTATCGTATTAAGCTTCGCTTTTAAAACGTCTATAGCTTTTTCCATTTTGTCTTCTGCTTTTTTTTCAATATCTTTAACCATATATCAATTTTCTCCTTTTATAATAGTTCCTATTTTTTCGCCGCATACAGCTTTTTGAATATTCCCGAACGGGCTTAAACCAAATATATGAATAGGGATGTTATTATCCATGCATAATGATACAGCTGTTGAATCTATTACTTTAAGTCCTTTGTCTAAAACGTCAATATAATTTAGTTCACAGAACATTGTAGCCGATGAATTTTTGTTAGGGTCGCAATCGTATACTCCGTCAACATTTTTTGCAGAAAGTATAACGTCCGCTTCCATTTCCGCCGCGCGAAGCGCAGCCGCACTGTCTGTCGTAAAATACGGATTGCCGGTTCCGAATCCGAATATAACTACTCTTCCTTTATTTAAATGACTTATGGCTTTACGCCTTATATATGGCTCGGCAAGTTCTTTCATCTCAATTGCAGTCTGAACTCTTACGTCTACTCCGAGCTGTTCAAGCCCGTCCTGAAGCGCCATTGCATTTATCACCGTTGCAAGCATCCCCATATAATCAGCGTTTACTCTGTCCATTCCCACGCCGCTTCTGCCCCTCCAAATGTTTCCGCCTCCCACAACTATGCAAACCTGAACACCCATATTGACAACTTCTTTAATATCCTGGCATATTGATTTTATTGTATCCCAATCAAGCCCGAATCCTTTTGCACCCGACAGAGCCTCACCGCTCATTTTTATTACAATTCTTTTGTATATCGGCATAGCCTTACCCATTAGATTATTGCTCCCTTACATTTTCTGTTTAATATCATACAACATATTTAAATTATTTTCAAATAATTAAAATAAAAAACCAAGCATTTATGCTTGGTTTAATTGTTGTTTTAATTATTTCATCTGGCTTGCTACTTCTTCAGCAAAATTTTCACTGCGTTTTTCAAGTCCTTCGCCCATTTGATAGCGTACAAATCTTCTTATTTTTATATTTTCACCGATTGACGCTATGATTTCTTTTACAACATCGGTAACAGATTTGTCCTGATCTCTAACAAACGGCTGTTCCATAAGACAAACATCTTTAAAATATTTTTTAAGGCGTCCTTCAACCATTTTTTCTGCTATATTCTCAGGTTTGCCTTCATTCATCGCCTGCGCTTTATATATTGCTTTTTCTTTTTCTATAACATCAGCCGGAACATCTTCCGATGTTAAATATAAAGGATTCAATGCCGCTATATGAAGTGTTATATCTTTTACGAAATTTTGAAACATATCATTTTTAGCAACAAAATCTGTTTCGCAGTTTACCTCAACAAGTACTCCAATTTTGCCGCCCATATGAATATATGAAGCAACAATACCTTCGGCCGCAATTCTTGAGCTTTTTTTAGCTGCCGCCGCAAGACCTTTTTCTCTTAAATATTCAACAGCTTTATCAATATTTGCGTCTGTTTCCGTAAGGGCTTTTTTGCAGTCCATCATGCCTGCGCCCGTTTTTTCCCTAAGTTCTTTTACTAATTCTGAAGTTATTTGCATTCTTTGCCTGCTCCCTTCAACCTTCTATATAAAATTATATTTATTCCATGCTTTGAGTTTCGTCATTAATTATTTCTGTCTGTTCATCAGTTTCTTTAGTTTCTGACTCTTCATCTTCTTCTAAAGTAAACTGTTCTCCCTGTCTGCCTTCCAATACGGCATTTGCTATAACTCTTGATATAAGAGCTACTGCGCGAATAGCGTCGTCATTGCCGGGAATCGGAAAATCAACTTCTTCAGGGTCGCAGTTTGTGTCAACTACGGCA
>JAAZOI010000251.1 GCA_012797825.1 Eubacteriaceae bacterium
AAGCGGGTATACTTTAGAGCGTATTGACAATATAGGTCAATTCGCGGGATTTAAAGACTGGTTTATTAAAAAGTTCACGCGTCCGGGATATACCGTGGAAGTCGGCAAAGGCACAAACCCTCTTCCTATAAGCCAGTTTGATAAAATATATAAAGATAATCTGCCGCTTCTTTTAACGGCGGCAAATGAAGCTGTTAATTTATAAAATATTATTTTTAAATATCGTTATTTTTTGTATAATATAAAGTATTAACGCAGCAAGGAATTATATATGAAAAAAATTTTTAAAAACCCCCTATCATTGATTTTTACAGGAATGATTATTTACGCCGCAGCATATTTTTTGAGTTCTTTCACCGATAAAATAGATAGCCGCACCTACGGCATTATAGTAATAATATCTCTTGTTTTTGTTATATGCGGACTTTTTCTCAACATATTCGGCCGCAAGCCTAAAAAATAAGCAGAGCCCTAAAGCCCTGCTTATATATTTTTTATTTTGTTATATCATTAATCGGCTCCGCTGCCCGAGTTAACATGCACCGCTCCAGTTAGCTTTGTTTTAAAATATTCTCCCTGTTTCATTATTATTGTTCCAGAAGAGTAAGGCGATCCGTCTATAGTAATAACAACTTTACTAACGCCGTAATACTGCCCGAAAGTGTTTGCAATGCTTGTTAAAATCATGCTTTCATATTCACTTCCGGCGTTCATGTCGGTAACAAAAGCTTTATTCAAATCGATATAAACTTTTCCGTCGGACTTAAGAGTAAGGCTGTTTATAACGGTGGTTGTTCCAAATACCTTGCCTGTTCCTACCCCTATCTGTTCTTTGTATTTTGCCGCCAGAATATCTTTTGTTACATCGTTTGTTTTAAAGCTAACGTCTTTGGACACGTAATAATATTTTCCGTTATTTATATTCGGATAATAGAAGTTCACATTCTGTTTATAAGAAGTGTTTTCTTCTATCTTGGCCAGCGCGGATGTTATTTCATCACTGCCGTTCGTATACACGAGTTTTACGAGTCCTATTCCTTTTACATAATATTGTTTAGTTACATCGCTTCCTTTTGTTGTCGTTACTTCTATAGCGTCATACTCGCCCATAGGAACAGTAACTTTTACTGATAAATTTGTAATGGTTCTGACTCTTCCGTCCGCTAAATTCCATGTTGTGTCTTTTTTAATAGGTTCCATTAATAAAACTTCGCTTGCGTTGCTTGCCGCGTTAAGTTTATTTTCCCTGTAAGGCACGTCGCCGTCCGCGTAAATTATCGTAATTTTTCCGTCCTTGCATTCAAGCACTTTTATGCCGTTTGCGCCTCCGTTTACAATTCTCTGCTGAACTTTGCCGTTTGCAACATATTCGTTAAACACTGTATATGAAGCATATTCGTTTCCCGTTCCCTGGTAAGTATACAAAGCGTTTTCTTTATTGGCAAAATAATCAGCCGCTTTATTTTCCGGTGTCTGATTGTTTCCGTTTCCGCTTCCGCTTCCGCCGCCGGTGCATCCCGCAGTTAGCACAATACCTAATGTCATTACTGCTATAGCAAATATTTTTTTCATTAGCATTCCGCCTTTCGTTTATAATTTATTTCTTACTTCTATTTGTCTGTTTATTCTATAATTATATTATAATTATTAGCTTATATATTACAATATATATCTTTTAGCCTTAAAAGCATAATCAGCAATTTCCAGTATATACATGTTTAAGATATTTTTTCGCGTTG
>JAAZOI010000252.1 GCA_012797825.1 Eubacteriaceae bacterium
ATTTATTGCATATTATTTATTATTTGTTTATAATATATTTTCGAATCCTTGCTCTGTAAGTGTATACAGAGCCATTAGTCCATAAGGAGGTGAGCTTATGAAAGCTTATGAAACAATCTTTGTTTTAACCCCTACTTCCGAAGAAGCAAGAATTAAGGAATACATCGAAAGAATTTCCGAAATTATTACAAGCGGCGGCGGAAGCATTACAGAAGTAAACGAATGGGGAAAAAAACGTTTAGCTTATGAAATAGCTAAAAAGTACAAAGAAGGGTATTTCGTATTAATTACTTTTACTGCTGACGCAAAAGTATTGCAGGAACTTACACGTGTATACGGAATAACTGAAGATGTTTTAAGGCATATCATTGTCGAGAAACAAAGTTAAAGAAAGGCAAGGAGTGCGCGATGTTAAATAAAGTAATATTAATCGGAAGATTAACTAAAGATCCTGAAGTGCGTTACACTAATGCTAACACCCCTGTCGCAAGCTTTACTCTTGCTGTAAACAGAAACTTTAAAAATAAAGACGGCAATTATGACGCGGATTTTATCAACATTGTAGCATGGAGAAAACTTGCGGAGCTTTGTTCATCAAGTTTGCATAAAGGAAGTCTTATCGCTATCACCGGAAGAATTCAGACAAGTTCTTTTGAAGGAAAAGACGGCACAAGACGATACACTACAGACGTTTTGGCAGATGAAATAGCGTTTTTGGAAAAGAAAAGCGCTAAATCATACGACTCTGCTGATGACAACGCTTTATTTGAAAAACAGGATAACAACTACGGCATACCGGTTGACGGTTTCAACCCAATTGATGATGACGACCTGCCGTTTTAATAAGTTTGAAAGGAGTGAATATAATGGCAAAACCGCCTTATAAAAGAAAGAAAAAAGTATGCGAATTTTGTGAAAACAAAATCGAACATATAGATTATAAACAAGTTGAAGTTCTGAAAAGATATATATCTGAAAGAGGAAAAATTCTTCCCCGCAGAGTAAAAGGCACATGTGCAAAACATCAGAGACAGCTTACGTCGGCAATAAAAATAGCAAGAAATATAGCATTGCTGCCGTTTACAAATGACTGATATAAAATAAAATTCATAGCCGTATCGTAAATGATACGGCTATATTATTTATTACAATATTCATATAATTTTTAATTTTTGCAAATAAACGTTAATTTTTAATTAATATTGTAGTATAATTAATTTCCCGAAGAGAGGTGAAAAATAATGAAAGTTATATTACTTCAAACAGTTAAAGGCCTTGGTAAAGAAGGCGATATAGTAAACGCCAAAGACGGCTATGCAACAAACTTCTTATTTCCCAAAAAACTTGCCGTAAAAGCAAGCGACGAAAATATGAACCTGCATAATGAACAGATTAAACAAAAAGAAGAACAAAAATTATTAGAAAAACAGTCCGCGCAGGATTTATATAATAAAATACATAATAAAACATTCCAGCTTAAGGCGAAAGCCGGCAGCGGGAAACGTCTTTTCGGAAGCGTTACTTCGAAAGAAATTGCAGACGAGATAAGTAAAGTATGCAATGTAAATATAGATAAACGAAAAATAGAGCTTGATGAAAACATTAAAGAGCAAGGCGAAAAAGAAATTTTAATTAAATTGCATCCCGATATTACCGCAAAAGTTATAATAAACGTAACTGCGCAATAGGAGAAAAAATGTCAGCGCCGCAAGCAAAAGTACTTCCTTACAATTTAGAAGCAGAGCAGAGCATTGTCGCATGCGTATTGTTTGATAACGACACAATTTCAACAGCCGCGGCAATTCTTACCCCCGAGGATTTTTACAGCGATCAATATCGCATTATTTATAATGCAATGATTTATTTGTATTCAAAAAATATGCCTATAGATATTATCACATTATCTGACAGGCTGCGAAATCAGGGAATGCTTGATTCGCTGGGCGGAATTGATTTCTTAACAAGCATTGTCGAATTATTATCTTCTGCCGAAAACATGGAACAATACTGCATTATAGTAAAAGATAAATCCATGCTTCGCCAGCTTATCGGCAAGCTGTCAAAAGTAATTGACGAAAGTTATGCAAGTAAATCGGAAGCTAAAGATTTAATATTATCTGCTGAAAAAGATATTTTAGATATTGTAATTACAAAAGACAGGCAGGGTTTTATACCGTTTGAAACCGCTTTAAAGACAACGCTGTTAAAGCTGCAGGAAGCTACTAAAAATAAATCAAATATAACCGGTATACCGACAGGCTTTTTTGACTTGGATAAAAAGACCTCAGGTCTTCAGAATTCTGACCTAATTATTCTTGCGGGCCGCCCCGGTATGGGCAAAACGTCAATGGGCTTAAATATATGTCAGCATGCTGCTATAAGAGAAAATAAAAAGGTTGCCGTTTTCAGCCTTGAAATGCCAGTAGAACAGCTCACAATGCGTATAATAGCCTCAGAAGCTAATATAAGCAGCATGGACCTTCGTAACGGTAATGTAGAGAACTGGCAGGATTTATACAGTGCATGGGAAAGAATATTCAAGGCACGACTTTACATAGATGATACTCCCGGCATTACGGTAAATGAAATACGCTCAAAATGCAGACGCCTTAAAGCCCAGGACGGACTTGATCTTGTATTGATTGATTATTTGCAGCTTATAAGAAGCATAGGCAGAATAGAAAACCGCCAGCAGGAAATATCTCAGATTTCAAGAGATTTAAAACTTCTTGCAAAAGAGCTTTCCTGCCCTGTCATCACTCTTTCGCAGTTGAATCGTGCGCCTGATAAACGTACTGATAACCGCCCGTTAATTTCTGACTTGCGTGAATCCGGCGCAATTGAGCAGGACGCCGATATAGTCATGTTTTTGTTTAAACCGGAATCTGAAGGCCCAAAGAGCAGCAAGGTAATACTTAGCATAGCCAAACATCGTAACGGTCCTACAGGCGAAATTGACCTTATGTTTGACGAAGCGACAACAACCTTCAAGAACGCTGCAAGTTACGGTTATGATGAATAATCGTACATATTAACTGTATAAATTGCGCTTTTTATTGAAATATACTTCTTGTAATGATATAATGAAGTGTATTTTTATTTTTTAAAACTATTAAGAGGGTGAGTATAATTTGAATACTTTAGTTATTGTCGGAACACAATGGGGTGACGAAGGCAAAGGTAAAATAACAGATTTTTACAGCGAAAAAGCTGACGTCGTTGTGCGTTATCAGGGAGGCAACAATGCGGGTCACACTGTAATTGTAGGCAATAATGTGTATAAACTTCATATGGTTCCATCGGGAATTATATGCTCAACTCCTTCATATATAGGCAACGGCATGGTAATTGATCCTATTGCTTTATTTGAAGAAATAAACAGTTTAAAAGAAAGCGGACTTGATATTTCATACCTTCATATCAGCGACAGGGCGCATATTATAACGCAGTATCATAAGCTGCTTGACGAACTTAATGAAGAACGTCTGAATGAAAATAAAATCGGCACTACAAAAAAAGGAATCGGCCCCGCATATGCCGATAAAATAAACCGCAGCGGCATAAGAGTATGCGATTTGCTTGATAAAGATTTATTATGGGATAAAGTATC
>JAAZOI010000253.1 GCA_012797825.1 Eubacteriaceae bacterium
CCCTTCGCAAGCACCCAACGGATTGGCAAAAATTGGCGTGTGCGGAATTGTAGCCCCGCTGTAATCGCACAAAAACAGGCCTTTTCCTGATGTTGTAGGGTTTAAAAAAAAAATCCATCGCCGCTCAAATTATAACTAAAAAAACCACCACAGCCCCAGCCCATACTATAATTAAATATTAAAAAAAAATCAAAAAGACCCCGAAAAATCCCACAACCGAAAACAGTTGCGGCGGCCGCCCGAAAAGGAAAAATTGGGGACGGCTCGCCCGGTAAAGATAAAAAAAAACAAGGCGAGGGGGAAGAGGCAACACGGCAATAAAATAAAAAGCAAGCGCAGGCGGGGAATGTGCGGATGAGCGCTATAATTTAACCTTATTAAAAAAAAAGCGAAGGAGCCAGCTCCCCGACAAGCGTTAACCGATGGAAGCCGTGTTGCCGAAGACCACGAGCCGAAACCGAATACGGGCGAGCCGTATCCCATTGACGTTCGGACGGACGCCGCAACAAAATAAAAAGAAAAAAGAAAATAAAGGGGATTAAACACACCCATTAAAAGCGTTGTAAATTTTTAAGTTTCGCCGAGCAGAACCTTCGTAGAAAGCACAACCTATGAATCGGCGAACAAGCAGAACCTTTGTAGAAAGCAGTACCTGTATTTGTGGCAGGAAGGAAAAGGCACGAACCCGCAAAAAAACCGCAAAACCAGGGGCAAAAATAAGCCCGCAAACTCTAAGCCCACACACCCCAAACCGCAAAAGCCCCGCCGCCCCGCCCCGCCCGTAAAAACGACGGTAAAGCGGCGATGGATTTTTTTTTTAAACCCTACAACATCAGGAAAAGGCCTGTTTTTGTGCGATTACAGCGGGGCTACAATTCCGCACACGCCAATTTTTGCCAATCCGTTGGGTGCTTGCGAAGGGGCTAATCCTCCCGGCAGCTGGGCTTCCGTTGGTTCGGGGCTTCCGTTGGTTTTTCCCAATTTGCCGCTTTGGTGCGATGCAGCTGGCGGGCACGCCGATTTTGAGCCGAAAAGGTGGGTGCTTGCGGAGGGGCTGGTGCTCGTTGGTGCTGGGATTATGTTGGTTTGTGGATTGTGCTTGTTGTTTCCATTGCGATGGTTTTATGCGATGCAGCTTGCGGGCACGGCGATATTGTTCCCGCATGGTGGGTGCTTGCGGTGGGGCTGGTGCTTGCTTCTTGCGGGCACGGCGACATTGTTCCCGCATGGTGGGTTTGCTATGGTGCGGGTTGGGCGAATTACCTAGCTATGTAGTTGTGCGAGTACGGTGGGTTATTGCATGCCAATTTGTTGGTTATTTCCATTTTGCTTTTTATTTTCCCACTTGGTTGGTTGTGCGAGTACGGTGGCTTTACTCCCGAGCGAGCGTAAGCGAGCGAAGGGCTAGTTATTTTTGTAAGTGGTGGGTGCTTGCAAGGGTTTGTGTTTTTTGTTTATGCTTTTTTATTATTGTTTGCAGCTTGTTCTTACGTACACATTGGCTAATATTAGCCAATTCATTTAAGTATTTTTTAATTGGAATTAACTTTAAAATTCAATAAGATGCGTAAACACGCCCCTTTTGCAAGGGTGCGTGTTTACTTTTTTTCTATTCTTGTTCTTGTTTGTATATTTCATCAATTATCGCAGGAATTTCATAAATGCTTAATTTATTATTTACAGTAAAATTTATTGCATATTCCAATATTTGGTAATTATAATTTTTTAGCAAATTATTTAAATAGTCTATTGGAATAAAATTAATGGCACAAAGTTCTATGAATTCAAAGTTTGTTGACGCTAAATTTATAATTTTATATGCAGTTGTAAGGGATACGTTAAATAATAGAGCTACTTCCGAAGGTTTAAGGGTTGTTTCTTCAGCTAATTTATTTAGTATTATTGTTTGTGAATAAAATTCATTTCTAATCAAGGTATATTTTTGTGATACTTCTCGAAATAAATTATGCAATTTTTCATATTCGAATACCTGGCATTCAACGAAAGGCTGAAAGGGGGGTATTTTGTAATAATTGTTATAGTCTAGTGTGGCTATTAAAGTACCAATTTTAAAACAATTATTTATTATGATTTTGTTATGCTCGTCGTTATTTTTCTTTTTTTGGGATTGTAAAATTTGTTCTACTCTCGGAATGTCTTGCAACCCAATTAGGCAAATAATATTATTTCTTTCTACGCTCAAGAAATCAAAAAGATTATTTTTCATTTTTTTCCTCCTTTGCTAAATATTTGTTTATAAGTTTGTTGATTTCAAATCTGTTTTGTTTGCGGCTTTTTATTATGTGCTTTTGCAATTTACGCAAAATTGTTTCTACTTCGTAATTTGTTGGTATTTTTGCATTTACATAATTTTTTTGCACATATTGTAATTTTTCGACGTCGTTAATTTTGCATTTTTCTATAATAAAATTTGTAAAAAGTATGTATTTTCCTATTTCTTCGAATGTGCACATTAGCAAGGTATTTTTAAATAAAATTCCATAAAACAATTTATATTTTCCATAATCCAAGATTACCGTATTTGTATCTTTTTGGCTATCTTTTATTATTTCTTCAAGTGTTTTGATATGTTCCATGGTTAATTCTCCGTTTTTTCTATTTTATCGTTCAATAGTTTAAATTGTAATTGTACGTATTTTGGTTCTTCGTCGAGTATTATTTCACCATTGTCGTCAAATGTCATGTATTTTGCTTTGGTGGAACATATTTTTCCATCGTTGACATTGATTTTGTCGAGAAAGAGTACGTAATTTACTCTAAATTTTTTCATGAATTCGATATTGAATTCTATTACTATACCTGCCATGTTTTACTCCTTTTGTTTTTTTTGGCAATACAAAAATAATAAATTTTATTTAAATAAACAAATATTTTTTTATATTTTTAAAAATATTTTTTTATACTTTTTGAAACTGAATTCAGATTCATATTTTTATTTTGTATTTTTAAAGTATTATTTTTTGTATAATGTTTGTTTTTTACGTTATCCACAAAACCTTTATATTTATTTATAATATTATATTATTTTATGGTGTGTTAATTTGGTGTATAACTTTATAATTTATTTATTTTGTTAAAACTTAAATTTAACATAATATTGTGTATAATATTAGCCATAATGTGGAAAACTTTTTTTTACACATTGTTATACACATTATTATTTTTATTATTTTTGTAGTTAAATAACATTGTTTTTTAATAATTTAAGGAGCTAAAAAAATGGCAAGAGTTAGAAAAGATGGAGCTTCAAGATGGGTTCAAAGAGCAAGCATGGCTAGAGAAGCCTACACGAGTGGCATTGAAAATCCTCGCAGAGATTGGGCTGAAGCTACAAAAGCTGCCGAAGATACTTGGAAACAAGGAGTACAACAAGCTGCCCAAGAGGGAAGATTTAGTAAAGGTGTTATGGCAAGCGGCTCAGCTTATCAAAAGCAACGTGCTTTAGAAGTTGGTGCTGATAGATTTGTAACTGGTGTAAGTGTTGCAAAGACCAAATATGAGAACGGCATACAACCCTATTTGCAAACCATAGAGGGAACATCATTACCACCACGTTACCCGAAAGGCGACATTAGGAATTTAGAAAGAGTAAAAGCAATTACGCAAGCTTTACGTAACAAAAAATTACAACTTATTAGCAGTTCTAAATAGTGAGGGATAATATGGGACTTGTAGAAATAATTGGTGGAAGTGTTACAGCTCCAGGCAGTACAGAAACGGCTTTAACACCTTTTACTGGCCAAACGTTTCAGGTCAGGGATTTTAAAGGGAGCGAAAAGGCTAAATTATTAGCAACTTGGAATTTTGTACAAGGCACAGGCATTTCAAAGTTTAGGAGTGCACGTTTGCATGACAATGTGCAAAATTTTAGAATAAGAACAATTGCGAACGCAGTTTTTCCAACTTTTTTAGGTTCGGACGGTCAAACACTTGTTACAAACGACTTACTTTTACCAACGCTCTCGGGTTCAGCTACTGCCGGGGATATTGAGCAAGCTTATTACCTTGTTTATTATTCGTCATTGGAAGGTGTTAACTCACGTTTTACGCATTACAATTCAATTTCTCGCCGAATTAAGAATTTATTGACCGTAGAAGTTTCTTTAACAGCGGGCACTACCGGAGGCTTTAGCGGCACCAAAAACATTGTGGCAGACTATGACTTATTAAAGTCTGGTACCGATTACGCCGTATTAGGTTACAGAAGTAGCGTTTTACAAGGTGCTATTTCACTTTACGGCATTGATACAGGCAACTTAAAGACTGGTGGCCCTGGTTCATTAGCTAGTTCATTTGACACATCAAACTGGTTTAAACAGTTATCATTAAGCTTTGACATTGATTGCGTGCCGATACTTAATAGTAATAACAAAACTAGTATTTATGTTGAGACGAGCAATAACGAGAACGCCGCAAGTCCAATTGTTACTTTATTTTTAGCTGAATTATATTAACATGAAAGAAGATTTTAAATTTGACGGGCTTATTTTTGAAACTTTTTATGTAAGCGGTACTTTACCTAAAATTTACGGTTTATATGAGAACGATGGAATTGTAACAAAAACCCTAATCTATGAAGAAACCGGAACTTTTCCAACAAATACTTATGTAAGAAAGGAAATTCTTATAGATTATCAAAATTTGTTAGCATTAGTGACTGAAGATTCTGGCTTTAGTTCACCGGCTATTTATGGTCACACTGTAGTTCATTACGGCAAGCTAGCGAATAACAATAGATTGTTTAAAATTGCAACAATGGGAGTTATTGCAGCGTGTAACACAAAAACATTTTTATATAATAAACCTAATTTCAATAACGTTATTTATTTGCCTGGTTTTGCTACCCGCACAGACTTTTTTAATGGGCTGAATTATTTTGGTTTCCCTAGTGCAGTAATAGGTGCTACTAATTTTATTGATGCAATAACTACGTTTACAACTCCGGCGGGCTGCTCTTCATTAACTATTAACTTTTACATGCACAACGTCGGCGGAGTATCTTATTTGGCATATACAACTGATGTAAGTGTTACCGCTTCTACATTTTATAATCTAGTAATTGTAAACGCAATCGGAACAAATTTGGTTACAACAAATGTTATTACGGCTTACTGCCCGCTGCCCGAAGATTTATTTATATCGTCCTTCAGAATTGAGGTTATTCCAAATGTTGGGAGTTTAACCCCTTCGTCATCTTATTATAATTTTAATAAATTCTTGAGTTTTTGCTCACGCTCGTAAGTTAATTTTATTATGCGTAAATTTATTTATAAACAATACAAAAAATTTAGAGGCTGTACCATTCATGAAACAACAATGTTAAACCATTTTATAAATAAATTTCCATATGTTTATCAATATATTATTTTGCAATTTCCAATTTCCAATATTAATCTCAAAACAAAGGACTTTGATTTGAATATTTTAAGAGATAAGAAATTTATTTATTCTTCACGGGTTGATGCAATTTTTATAAATAATGATATTTTTACTTTGGTTGAGATAAAACGTACTGCAACTTTGTTAAGTTTATTACAAATTAGTTACTATTATAATTTGATGAAAGCTAATTTTCCAAATAAAAAATATTCAAAATTAATTGTGTTATGCCAGCGTTTTAATCCAATCGCAATAAAACACGCTGATTTTTTAAATATTATACTTATTCAGCTATCGGGAAACCCAGACGATGAACCTAATTTTTTGACTTTTGGTCCTGAACATTTTAATGAGCCTGTGTAATGTTTTAATATAAATGTTTTGTTTTTCAAATATTTACTAATTTTTTTTTGATTTTACCTAAAAGGCGAGAGGGCGAGTCGGGCAATTATATAAAAAAATGTAAAAAATCTCCTTTATTTTTGGCAATTTAAACAATTATTAAAGCGTTAATTCCTCCCCCGCCC
>JAAZOI010000254.1 GCA_012797825.1 Eubacteriaceae bacterium
AAAGTAAGCGAAAACATAACGCTTTATGCTAAATGGGATAAAAACAACGTAAAATTTGAAGTAAACGGCGGAAGCGCGGTTGACAACATTTCATGCGTGCCATACGGCGAGAAAATAAGCAAGCCTTTAAATGTTACAAAAAAATACTATACATTAAACGGCTGGAAATACCTCGATGAGAATGGCGTATGGAAGATATGGGATTTTGATACCGATGCTGTTTGCAGGGCTGTTACGCTTTACGCAGACTGGGCATATACCTCGTGCGCGATAAACGTTTCAGCAAATAGCGACTTATACGGCACTGTTAGCGGAAGCGGAGTATATGAGATAAACAGCACTGTTATACTTAAAGCAACCCCGAATGCAGGATACGGATTTATATGCTGGATGGATGGAGATACTGAAGTATCTTATGATTATATTTATATATTCTCAGCGGCAGGGCAGCGAAACCTTACGGCCAAATTTGCGCCGCTGTCAGCTCCTTTAATATCTGCTGTAACGGCAGACTACGACAGAATAACACTAAACTGGAATGATATAGCAGGAGCAACTGCTTATGAAGTATACCGCGCAACTTCAAGCACAGGGACGTATACAAAAATTTATACAGACAATTGCTTAAGCTATACCGATACGCCTCTTACTATAGGAAAGTATTATTACTATAAAGTAAGAGCCGTATGCGACGCGGGTAATACTGTTACATACAGCGCGTACTCCGCGGTGAAATACGCAAAAACCGCTTTGCTAACCCCGGTTATAACAGTTACATCCGCCAGATATGACAAAATAAATATAAGCTGGAACGCGGTTAACGGTGCTACGGGATATAAGGTATACCGCGCAACTTCAAAAACGGGCTATTATTCGCTTGTAACGACGACAAAATATACAAGCTACACAAATACCGGAAGAATTACCGGCAAATATTACTATTATAAAGTAATTGCCTACAGAACATACGCGGGGGTAACCTCATACAGCTCGTATTCATCCGTTAAATACGCAAAGGCGATACCTTCGGCCACAGTATCTTCCGCATCATCTTACAGCTATAACAGCGTATATGTAAGCTGGGGCGCAGTTTCAGGAGCGAGCGGATATGAGATATATTACTGCACGACACAAAACGGCACTTATAAACTGTTAAAAGCGACAACGGCCAGATACTATGTGCACGGAAGTCTTGTTACGGGAAACAATTACTACTATAAAGTAAGACCGTACCATATTGAAGGAAGAACAAAAATATACGGCTCCTTTAGCCAGGTAACGTCCGCAATGCCCGTACCCTCTAAACCCGCGCCATTAGCGGACAACGCATCATATACCAGCAATATAATTACATGGGCGCAAGTTGCCGGCGCAAGCGGTTATGAGATATATCAAACGAATGAAGCTGGAATTGACGAAATTTTACTTTCGGACACTGGCGCGTTAAGAACATATACCCATACTGCTCTTATTACAAACCAAATTTACTATTATAAAATAAAAGCTTACAGAACTATGAGCGGCTTAAAGGTATACGGTGATTTCAGCGCGGCAGTATCATCAATACCTGTACCTACGTCTCCCGTTAACTTAAAAGTAACGCTTAACTCGTATAACAGCTTAAATATTACCTGGAATGCGGTTGAAGGAGCAACGGGTTACGAAATAAGCAGAAGCTTATCAAGCGCAAGCGGTTTTACTTCTATCGATACAACTGAAAACGCAAGTTATCTAGATAACAGCCTTATAACAGGCAAAACGTATTATTACAAAGTCAGAGCAATAATAGACGGCATACCGGTTGTGTACGGCGATTACAGCATAGCTGCAGGTTTAAAAGTAATACCGACAACGCCTGTTTTGACAGTAAGCGCGCTTGCTTATAACAGCCTTTATATTAGCTGGGATGAAGTTGCGGGAGCAACAGCATATAATATATACCGCGCAACATCAAGCAAAGGAACATACTCTCTTATAAAAACAATTACTGACGGCAGCACATCGTATGTAAACTCCGGCCTTGCGACAGGAAGCACATACTATTATAAAGTGCTTGCCTGCAGGAAAGAAGGCGCAGTAACAACATACAGTGCTTATTCAACCATAAAATACGCTAAAGTTATACCTGCCGCTCCAACGTGGGCGGCTGCGC
Source organism: Eubacteriaceae bacterium (assembly GCA_012797825.1). Lineage (GTDB taxonomy): Bacteria > Bacillota > Clostridia > Eubacteriales > UBA1433 > UBA1433. Next base: position 2,153 of record JAAZOI010000254.1, read on the forward strand.
AAAGCGCGTCGTCTGCAAGCGTTACAATAACGTGGAACGCGGTAAGCGGAGCAAGCGGATACACGGTATACCGTTTAACGCCTTCTACAGGCCTATATAACTCTATTGCAACATTAACAGGTGTAAACAGTGTAAGCTATACAAATACAGGTTTAGCAGCAGGCACAACGTACACTTATAAAGTAGCGGCTTATAGACTTGTAGGAACGACTAAAGTATACGGCGGATATTCGGAGGTTGTGTCGGCCGCGCCTGAACAATAATAATAGAAAACATAATTTAAGACAGCTAAAAGCTGTCTTTTTTTTGAGATAATATTTATTTAAATATGTAAACGCTACTTAACAGCAGTTTTCATATTTATTCGCATACATTAATAAACATCAACCGCGACAAATTTATATGATTTGATATCTCTTATATTAGGCACATATCCCTGTGCAGTGAATTTCCACGTTCCGCCCGACTCGAAATTGTTTATGCAGGCAAAGGCTACGCCTATTTGGTTTCCGTCTTTATCGTACAAGTTAAATGAAATCTGAACGAAAGGGCACAGCTTTGATGAATTATTTTTTATTATTCCGTTTATGTAATAGCAGCTTCCGTCGTTATGAGTGGTGATGTCGCCTATAAGCTCGAATTTTTTTTTATTAAATACCTGCACAATTGCTGTTTCTTCTGTTTTGTCAATTTTAGTTTTACCATCAAATTTCTGGGCTATTGTGTTTAAAGCTAAATCAGGGAAGGATAGCATAACAGCGGCGCATGCCACAATTACAACGCAGGCGTAAATCCACCATTTTTTATAAAAAGGACTGCTTAATTTTCTGCCGCATTTGGAGCATGTTTTTTCATTTCCTACAAGGACATTGTTGCAAGATTTGCAGAACCTCACTTTTGCCAATTTAATCACTCCCAAAATTTATATTTCACTAATATATTATTTTGTTAATTTATTTTTATTACTTTTTTATATAAAATGATTGGGACAAATAAAAAATACAGCTATTTAAGCTGTATTTGGTGATTAAAAGATAATTTGTATTTTTATAAAACTGCTGTTTCAAATAATCTTGTAATTAATAATTATGTATAATTTTACCATAGTCTAAATTAATTAGAAACTTCATAATAAAACCAGTGATCAATAATTTTTTCCGTATAAAACGACCCGTTACCGAATGTCCATCCGATTCCCATCTGTTTTTTAAAATCATCCATGCCATACCAGCCATGAGGCAAATTATCCTCAGAATAATAAAAACCATACATTTTTGTCAACTTCCCGTTGGCGTTATAGGTCTCATAGCTTTCATATGACACGACATAAGGTTTATCTTTAATGTCGCTTGCTATTTCCATTACGCAGTCTTTAGCGAGTATTTGTGAAAATATATCGTTCTTTAATTTCACAAATTGGTTAGTTCCGGTTACGTTATCAATATACAACCCGCTGATATCTTTAGGATAATTAATGGAATTTCTGCTTAACGGAACTTTTTCCGTAGTAGAAATAACAGTAAAATCTTTAAATTTCATTTTCTTAAATTCTGCGTTTACTTTTAATAGTAATTGTTGATTATCGTTAACAAACGAGGTTATGTTTTCTTTGTATTTAGAGCCGCCGCATGATGAAGTAAAAATACAAGCAAAAATTATAAGAGCAATAATAACAATTTTTCTTTTCATATTCTTTCCTCTCATATTTAAATTTAATATAAAACTAAAATTAAAACATAATAATTTACTGCGGAGTATCGAGTTTTATCCAAATAGCGGGGCGGACAGCACAATTTCTCATTCCACTGTAATCTATATTGCCATCCGAAGTAACAAAGGCTGCGTCTTCGCCATCAAGTCCCGGAGAGCGTAACCACCAAAAATATATGTAGCTTTTCGCATAACTTCTATAACCGCCTTTATATTTAGCAAATTCTGTAGATTTTGCGATTCTATCGTTTTTGTCGGCAAAATATTGCAGGAGTTCTTGCTCGCTTAGAAGAAATATTTTATCTGTTGTGTCTTTACCGCCGCTTATTTTGTATTTTGCATTATCCGCTGTTTTTAAATTTGATAATATTATCCTTTTTTGTTCATCTTTGGAAAATGCTGTATTAATAAAGTTATTATTAAGCCAATTGCGCATAGGACTTATATCCCATGTTACTTTTTTATATCGCTCGGCATATTCCATGCAATCAAGCAGATTATCAGTTATCAATAAAGCCTTTTCGTCTTCTACGGCAAGCACGCGCCAAGAAATTGCTTCTTTACCGTTTGTGAGTACATTATCTTGCTCGTAGTTTCCAAAAGTTATTATATCGCCGACTTTAAGCTCATAAAATTTATACTTATTAAACAGCATTTCACTGTCTTTATAGATGCCCAAATTTTTATACAACGCAGTTGCTTCATAATACTGTCCGCTGCAAATATATACATTGGCTTGAAGATATCTGCATTCATTATATTGTAATTTGCTATCCTTATAATTGCTAATCCTATAAAATATATCTGCCGCTTTAATATAGTTTGTTTCATTTTTAAGCTCAACTGCTTTGCTGTATCTTACGCCCGGTATTATTAATGCAAATAAAACAACCATTAAAATAATAAAAGCGATAACAGAAGGTATAAGTACTTTTGCTACTTTTGCAGTGTGCTTTATATTTTCTTTACGCAATTCCTTATTATTCTGCTCTTGTTTTTCTATCTGCTCAATTTTAAGTTTTTCGAAAATTTCCGCAGGCAATGGCTGCTGATTTCCGCAGTACTCGCATACTACTATCATTAATTCTTTGTCAGGTATAATTTTTCCGCCGCAAGAGATGCATTTTAATTCTTCCATAATAGTTCCTTTATTTTAATTTATTCAGCAGTGTCAAGTTTTACCCATATTGCAGGGCGGACATCCCTGGAGTCTCTATTATAATAAGATATATAGCCTCCTGTACTAACATATGCTGCATTTTTTTCGTAAGTATTATATGTCCTCAACCACCAATCATAAGTTGCATATTCATAATGACCATATTTATGTTTTGATTTGGCATATTCAGTCGGTTTTGTTAATCTGTCTGTTTTGTTCGGCAGATACAAATTGAGTTCGTTTTCACTCAAAAGAAACACTTTATCAACTGTATCACTTCCTTTTGTTGCGCTTTTATATTTATTGGTATCTTCAGTATGTAATTGCATTGGCAGTATTTTCTTTTGTTCCTCTTCAGAAAACGTATTATTAAAGAATTCATTATTTAACCATTTGCGAATAGAAGACACCTCCCATGTTACTGTAACATCATCTGAATATTCCATACATTCAAGGGATTTATCAGAAATTAAAAGCGCTTTTCTTTCATCTACTGTTAAAACTCGCCACGAAATTTCTCCTTTTCCATTGATAAGATTGTTATCCTGTTCATAACTACCTAATTTAATGATATCTCCAGTTTTCAACTCATAAAACTTATATTGTTCATACAGTTTCTTACTGTCTTTATATTCACCGAGTGTTACCAATATTAAAGACGCATTTCGGTACTCCTTAGCGTTTATATAATCAACAGACTGAAGGTAACTACATTCACGCATTTTTGTTTTACTGTCTTTGTAGCCTTCAAGTTCTTGAAAAATTTTAGCCGCATTTAAATACTGTTTATCATTTATTAAATTATTGGCCTTATTATATTTGACAGCAGGAATAAGAATATTAACTGAAAAAATAATTAAAACAACAAGTACGCAAATTATTGGAAAAGCAATAAATAATTTCGTTTTAAAACTCTTAACAATTTCAGCGTTCAATTTTTCCTCTTGCTGTTCCTGCAGTTGTATTTTGTTTCTTTTTATTCTATCTTGTATTTCTTCATCAAGCGGTTGCTCTGCACCGCAATGAGGACACATGCTAATCATCTTATCTTTATCAATATTCAGTTTTCCGCCACATATGCCGCATTTCATAATATTCATATTGCTTACCTCAAATATAATATTTAGCTAATATCCTAAAACTGTAAATTTAAAAACTTCATCCGGTTTTTTACTTGACCCTATATAAATTTCTACTGTGTAATTTCCCTCAGGCCATGTTTTATCATTTGTTATACAGCTACAGATATAACTTTTACTGAAATATTGAGTTGTTGCAATATTTTCTCCATCATGTTTCCATTTAAAAGTAACTACGCCAACTTCATCAACATTATTCAAATATCCTGTAACTATTAATTCATTAACGGGAGTATAGTAACAGGTAACATATTCAGTAGGCCGTTCGTTATAATCGAGATTTTTAGCCAGACGAACTGTACTTATATAAACCACTGAGTTATGGACACAGATTATTACTATAAAAATACTTATTAGTAATAAAGCAATAAATATACTTCTTTTATTTAATCTTGCCTGCTTTTGGGCTTTGTGTAAGTTTTTTTGTCTATATTCGTATTCAATATTTTCAATAACATCTTCAGGCAATGCCTGCTCCGTGCCGCAGTACTCGCATACGCCAATCATCAGGTCTTCGTTAATATCTACTTTTCCGCCGCAAGAGATGCATTTTAATTCTTCCATATATTTATTCCTTAACCGCAATATAATTTATATACATAATTATATATAATAATTATTATTCAAAGCAATATAAATATTTTCATTTTTAATTATTTAATTTAATAATATTATAACACATAGTTATGCAGGCAGTGAATTAAATATCAGTATTGATTGTATATAATTTTATTTTAACAAATTATATAAGTTTACTAATAACCCATAAAAATGTTTACAAAAAGACATATCTAATATATAATGATGTAAATTAAAAAAGAAAGGATAGAAAATTATGAGTAAAGAACAGAAGTTTTATATTTGCAATATCTGCGGCAACATTATTACTAAAATAGAGGACTCGGGAGTTGAGGTTGTATGCTGCGGCGAGCCTATGACAGAGCTCATCGCAAACACTGTTGACGCATCAAAAGAAAAACATGTTCCCGTTATTTCCGTTAAAGAAAACATCGTAACGGTGGACGTTGGCGCTGTTCCGCATCCCATGACTGATGTCCACTATATTCAATGGATTTACATTTTAACAAATGCCGGAGGACAGCTGAAATATCTTCAGCCCGAAAACGCACCGAAAGCTGAATTCGCGTTAAAAGACGATAAACTTATTGCGGCTTACGCTTACTGCAATATTCACGGACTGTGGAAAACAGAAGCTTAATAAATGATAATTTAACCCCGCTTTAAAGCGGGGATTTTTTATGTCAGCTTTTAATCAATATTTAATTTATTTCTGTTATAATGTATAAGTATATTAGTGCATTTAAATTAAGGAGGATAATTTAATGGCAGATAAAACATTTAACAGTGACAGCGTAAAAAAAGGAATAATAAGACACGGAACGCGCGGCCTGATAAAAGCGGCAGGCTTTACGGACGAAGAAATTAACAGACCGTTTATAGGAGTTGCTAACTCTTACACAAACATTTTCCCGGGGCA
>JAAZOI010000255.1 GCA_012797825.1 Eubacteriaceae bacterium
CTGACGTTTTTGCTTATTTGTTAAAAAATAAAAATTACAGTCAGATAAATGAATTAAGAATAGGTGAAGCTACAGTAATGGGAACAGACGCCGCCGAGGGCATTATTGATATATTAAACCAAAACGCCATAACTCTGTCTGCAGAAATTGTTGAGGTTTATGATAAGCCGTCGCTTCCGAAAGGCGATACGGGAATTAATCCTTTCGGTGAAAAAATAGAAGCAAGCGATATCGGTATAAGGCGCCGCGCTATATTGGCTGTTGGCAGGCAGGATATAAACAGCGCGCATCTGCTTCCGCTGGATAAAAATATGATAATAATAGGCCAGAGCAGCGACCATACTGTTATAGATGTTACAGATGTTTCAAATGATTATAAAATAGGCGATATTATTGAATTTAATTTAAAATACGGCGGAATATTATCTGCATACACATCTGAGTTTGTATACAAAAATTATATTTAAAACATAATCAAATCATTATTGACTAATATAGTATAAGTTGTTAAACTACATTTAAATAAAACAGAGTAGAGATATCGCGTTAAGTGTTGAAGGGTTGGAAAGTACCTTCAAACGAAAGGTTTCACCTGCGGTGATAGATCGCTTCCGCTGTTTATGGATTATGTTACTTTTTATCTTTTTAAATTGCAGCATATCCCTAATGGGAAGTATTACTCTAGAATGAGGTAATACATGAAAAACAATCACGCAATTTCCGGACTCAAAATTTCCACAAAATCTTTAGCCACTGTAAGTCTTCTTTGCGCAATAAGCATTATTTTAGCAAGAGTATTAGGAATAATAGTACCTATAGCGGGGCTGCCTGCGCTGAAACTAAATTTCGCTTTGCTTCCGCTAATAATTGCGGGCATTTATTTCGGGCCGGCGGCAGGCTTTTTCTGCGGAATGGTTGCCGATATATTAGGCTATATTATTAATCCGCAAGGAGGAGCTTTTTTTCCGGGATTTACGCTAACTACCGCATTAAGCGGCGCTATTCCGGGAATTATTGAAAAATACATTAATAAAATCAAACATCTAAAAATCATAAATTCACTGTTTGTCTTTTTGCTGAGCTGCGGATTTTTTACGGTTTTATTTATTAAAAAATCTCTTTATATTAATAATGCAATTTTATATTACGGCGATAAACCGATTAACGTTGTATTAATTATATTAACTGCTATAATTTTATTAGCGTATATACTGCTGCCGTTTATAATAAACAAGCTCTTTGCACAAAAGTATAAAGATGTTGACAGAATTTATTTTATAGTAACAGTTACTTATGTAATAACAAGTTTGCTTTTAAATACATTTTTCTTATCATATTATTTTGGAAAAGGATTTTTGGTATTTTTGCCCGCAAGAATTTTAACTTCATATATAATGATACCTTTAAACACCATATTGGTTTTAATAATAACAAGAACTTTAAGATTAAATCGCGGAGAAAAAACAGATGTACAAAAGTGATATTGAAATTGCGCAAAGCGCAGACATTAAAGACATAAGGAAAATAGCGTCAAAGCTCTCTTTA
>JAAZOI010000256.1 GCA_012797825.1 Eubacteriaceae bacterium
ACATAGCTTCTTCCGGAAAGCGGGTCTCTTATAGCGCCTCCGAGGCATGTAGCCGCGCCGCCGTAAGGCTCAATTTCCGTCGGATGATTATGCGTTTCATTTTTAAACATAACAAGCCAGTCTTCGGTACTGCCGTTAATATCGGCTTTTGTTTTTATGCTGCATGCGTTTATTTCATCCGATTCCTCAATATCGTCAAGCAGTCCGTCTTTTTTAGCCTTCTTTGCATATATTGTCGCGATATCCATAAGCGATATCGGTTTTGTTTTTCCTTTATACAACTCTTCTCTTACATTTAAATATTGCTCGAATGCTTCTAATACCGCTTTGTTTATATTTCCTTTATTAATCTGTACATTTTTTATATGAGTATTAAACGTCGTATGCCTGCAGTGGTCTGACCAGTACGTGTCTAAAACTTTTAATTCTGTAATAGTCGGATTCCTGTTTTCTCTTATGAAATAATCCTTTATTAAAACAATATCTTCAACACTCATCGCAAGTCCCAGCTCGTCAATAAGCGCTTTTAATTCTGTGTCTTTTTTCTTTATAAATCCCGTTATAGTTTTAACCATTTGTGGTTTGTCTATTTTGTCCGTAAGCGTCTGCGGTTTTTCAATTGATACTTCCGTGCTGTCTACGGGGTTTATAATATAAGCTTTTATGCGGCTTATTTCTTCCCGCGTTAAATTTCCCGACAAAATAAAAACACGTGCATTTTTTATTTCCAGTTTCTCTGCTCTAGTTATAATTTGCACGCATTGTATGGCTGAGTCGGCACGCTGGTTGTATTGTCCCGGAAGGTATGATACAACAAAGACAGTATTTTTGTAGTCTGTTTGTATTTCTTCCTTATAGACTATATCAGTATTCGCTTCCGCAAAAACTGTATACAGCACCTCCTGCAACTGCTTTTTCGTAAGCCCTTGTATATCATATCGGTTTAATACCCTTAAACCGGTTAAATTCTCTATTTTTAAATGATTTTTTATAGCCGTATAATATGACTTTGCGTCAATGTTATATTCAGGTTTTTTTTCTACAAAAATTCTTTTTACTTGTGACATAATGCCCCCAAAACTATTTTTACGCTATATGTGTATTGTATAAAAAAATAAGAATTTTTGCAATAAAAAACCCGATATAAATCGGGTTAATCGTTTTTATTTTTATTCCGCGTTTTATTTATGGGTATTACGGCTATTAAAGAAGTTCTTATTACCGAATCTTCGTTGCAGCTTGTTATGTAAACTTCGCTTTTTGCCTCATTAGCGTCAAAATAATCTTTGATAACATCTACAACATCTGTCTTAATCATTTCATGCACTTCATTTGATACGTTAATTCTGTCGGATAGCAGTATGTTTTTTAGCCTTTCTTTCGCAATTTCCTTGCTCTCTTCGGTTCTCTGTTTCGTTTTGGTAATCATACCCTACCTCCCTGAGCCGCTTATCGCTTCTGCAAACCTTACTAAAACTGAAGTATTGTCTTTCAAATCCAAAAACGGAATATTCTGTCCCATTAGTCTTGCCGCGATATTTTTAAAAGCCCTTCCCGCAAGCGATTTGTCATTTGACGCTATCGGTTCCCCTTTATTTGTGCTTACTACTATATCCTTGTTGTCAGGAACAACCCCTATTAAACTGAGCGAAAGAATATCAATAACATCATTAATATCCATCATGTCGCCTTTTTTAATTAAATCAGGCCTTACTCTGTTTATAAGCAGATGATTTTGGTACAGTCCTCCGGCTTCAAGCAGACCTATTATTCTGTCAGCATCCCTTACGGCGGATATTTCCGGTGTAGTCACTATTATAGACTGGCTTGCTCCCGCTATTGCGTTTTTAAAACCGTTCTCAATTCCCGCGGGGCTGTCCACCAAAACAAACTCAAAACTCTCCTGCAAATCAAGGCACAGCTTTTTCATCTGCAGCGGGTTAATGCAGTCTTTGTCTTTTGTCTGTGCCGCCGCCAGAAGATACAGTCCCTCATACCGCTTGTCCTTAATCAGTGCCTGCTTTATACGGCATTTACCTTCAATAACGTCAACTAAATTATATACAATTCTATTTTCAAGCCCCATTACCACATCCAGGTTTCTGAGCCCTATATCTGCGTCAACCACAACTACGCTTTTGCCGAACATGGCAAGCGCGGCGCCTAAATTGGCTGTTGTTGTAGTCTTGCCCACTCCGCCTTTTCCGGAAGTTATTACAATCGTTTTTCCCATAAATACGCCCCCGAAATTATAATTTATACATAATATACCAAACCCGTTTTAAATAATTTGTCCTATTTTGTGCGGATATAAAATGAATGACATTTTTTTAAACAATATTTAAATTTAATTGACCTAAGCTAAAGCATGGCATACCATTTTATGAAAAAAAGCGGGCCGCATTGCCCGCTTTGAAACTTATTATTATTTATCTAATCAGTTATTTTAAATTCCGCTGTCCCTAAATTATCGATTTCGAATTTATATTCCCCTTTTACTGCTTGGAGAGGAGGTGTTAATGAGCCAGAAATAATAATCATTCCCTTTTTAAACTGACCGTATAATTTATTCATCATTTTATTTGCGTAAATAACCGCGTTTACAGGGTTATCCAAGACCCCGTCGCTTGTTCCCTGTGCGATGACTTTGCCGTCTAAGTATACTCTTCCGCTGTATGAAGCAAGAGCTTTCAGGTCTGGTGCGGGAATAAAATTATTTGCATAATATACATTGCCGCCGCAGCCGCAGTCGGCTATCATATTATTTATTTTTTCGGGTTTTACTGTCCTTCTTGTCGGTATTTCCACCGCAAGCGCTATTTCCGTATTTTTAATAATCTCATCCGCATCCGCATCGACGGATATGTCATTTACTGCCTTGAACGCTATTTCAAGCTCAACAAGCTGCAGCCCCGGACACTTTGCAAATGATAAATCACCTGTAAAAAAGTCCGCGTCTGTAAGAGGCGCGAAAAAAGGCTCTGTCAAATTCAAAGCTTTAAGTGCGGCTTTGCTTGTCGCTCCGGCTTTCGCTCCCGAAATTTTTTCACCTAGAATTTTTACTCTTTTCTGCATAAATATCTGCTGAATTCCATACGCTTCTTCGCTCGTCTTTACGCTTTCCTCTTCTGAAAAATTTTCTGTAAGAGCAGAATTTTTGTATGCCTCAAATAATTTTTCGGCTGTTTGTTCGTTTGTCATAAAATACCCCTTTCAAATTTATATTACAATCATATTTTTAATCTTATTAATCAAGCATTGCTTCCACATATTCTTTGGCGTTAAACTCATTTAAATCGTCTAATTTTTCTCCCGTTCCCACAAACCAAATTGGAAGCTTATGCCTCATTAAAATAGGTATTATTATTCCGCCTTTGCTGCTTCCGTCTATTTTAGATACAACAATACCGTCCAGTTTGCACGACTGAGCAAACGCTTCAACCTGGCTTAACGCGTTAAGTCCGCTCGTTGCGTCGACTGTAATAAACGTATATAGATTAAAATCATTTTTTCCTTTTTCAAGCACGCTGTATATTTTTGAAAGCTCAGCCATCAGATTGACTTTATTCTGAAGTCTCCCTGCGGTATCAACTATAAGTAAATCTGTTTTTCTTGCGCAAGCTGAGGTAATAGCGTCATATGCAACGGAAGCTGCATCAGAGCCCATGCTGCTTTTTATAATAGGCACGTCTATCCTCTTTGCCCATATATCCAATTGCTCGACTGCCGCGGCTCTGAAAGTATCAGCTGCCGCAACCATGACATTTTTGCCTTCTTTTTTATACTTATTTGCAATTTTCGCAATAGTTGTCGTCTTGCCCGAACCGTTTACTCCGACTGCTAAAAAAATGGCAGGCAGCGCGATTTCGCTTTTAGTAATATCTTTCTCTAATAAGTCTGTAAGCGTTTCTTTTAAAAGCCCCATAAGCATATCTGATTTTGTTATCTTTTTATCCTGCGCCTTTTTCTGAAGCTGATCTGTTATAGTCTGCGCGCTTTCCACTCCGACATCGCACAGAATTAATGTCTCAAGTATTTCTTCGTAAGACTCATCCGTTATATCAGAGCCCGTGAATACATTTTTTAATTTATCAAACAGCGACAGTTTTGTCGCCCTTAATGCGTTTTTATAATTGTTATCAGCCAATTTTCTCTCCTTAACTTGTAAGTTTTAAAGACACGATCTTAGTTATCCCTTCGTTGCCCATGCTCGCCCCGTACAGACAGTCGCATACTTCCATTGTCCTTTTTTTGTGGGTAATAATAATAAGCTGGTTATTTTTTCTTTCCTCATTTATATATTTTGCGAAAAGCGACACATTGTTATCATCAAGCGCCGCGTCAATTTCATCAAGCACGCAGAAAGGCGCAGGTTTTATTTTAAGTATCGCGAATAGAAGCGCTATGGATGTCATAGCTTTTTCTCCGCCTGAAAGCATTGAAATATTTTTGAGCTTTTTACCCGGAGGCTGCGCAGAGATATCAATTCCCGTATTTAACAAATCGTCTTCATCCAAAATTATTAATGAAGCTGCTCCGCCTCCAAATAATTTTTTAAAAGCTTTGTCAAATTCTTCCTGTATTTGGGCAAATTGCTGTCTGAACTGAACGGCCATATTTCGCTCTACATCTTTAATAACGCTTTCAATGTCTTTTTTAGCGTTAAGCAAATCGTCTCTCTGAGAGGTTAAAAATTCATAACGCTGCGTTACTTCTTTGTATTCTTCAACTGCGCCTACATTTATGTTTCCGAATGATTTTATGGTTTTTTTCATTTCATCCGTTTTAGACGCATACTCGCCGAAAGCATCAATAGTTTTTTTGTATTCAGCTAAGTCCTCTATGCCAATCTGATACTCTTCCCCTATGCTCTGAGTAATATGCTCGGTTTTTAATTGTATATTATTAATTTTTAAATCAATGCTGTTTATAGCGTCTTTTATTTCGCTTTTTTCTTTGCTTAGCCTTATTAATTCGAGATTGCTTTTATCAAATTCCTCGTTAGCATTATTTTTTTCTTTAAGAATATTATCATATTTTTCTTTAAACTCTATTTTTTGCGTTTCATATAAATCGCTGCCTTGCTGATATTGAGTCATTTTATTTTGCAAGTCATTTGATTCATTATTTAAATAATCTATTTTGTTTTTATTTTGCTCAAGCTGATTTGTATTTTTATCAATTTCTATATTTATATTTAAAAGCTTGTCCGATGTGTATTTAATGTTTTCTGATATTTTAACTAAATCTATATTTAATTCATTGAGTTTTTCCGCCTGAATATTATAGTTGTTTTTAATTTCCTCAATATTCGTATCAGCATTTAACAATAATAGAAATTTTTCTTTTTTCTCTTCCGTTAATTTTAATTGCTCTGAAATATCTTCATTTTGTTTTAATATGCTTTTCTCAAAATTTGATAGATTATTAAACTCCGAGCATATATTGGCGTTTTTAATATTAAGCTCGTTAATCGTTCTTTGCAGATTTTCAATCTCTTCGTTTGTTTTTACAATTAAGCTTCTGTTTTGAGCCGATTTTGCGACGAGTCTGTCATACTCGTTTTGAGATAAATCAATTTCTCTTTTTATCTCGTCTATACGTCTCTTTCTCTGAAGCGGCGCAATATTGTCCGACTTGCTTTCCCCGCCTATTACTATTCCGCCCGGCATAAACACTTCACCGTTTAGCGTAACTATTTTATATTTATGTCTGGTGGCCTTGGCAAGCTGCGTTGCTTGGTTAATATCTTTTGCTATAATAACTCTTCCGAGTATATGCTTTACAACGCCGTCATATACGGAGTCGAATTTAACCAGTTCATATGCCGCAGCCTCATATTTACCCTCAAAGCTGTTTTTCTCCTCGGAAGAAAACACAGAAGGTTTTATCACGGATACCGGCATAAACGTAACTCTGCCCCATTTGTTTTTATTAAGTAAATTTATGCATTCCGAAGCGGCGTTCTCATCACTTACAACAACGTACCGAAACGCTCCGCCCATTGCTGCCGTTATCGCTTTTAAATACTTGTCTTCCACATCAATTATTTCCGCAAGCACCCCGCATACTCCGCCGGGCATACCACTCTTGCCCGCTTGAAGTATTTTTTTTACTGCGTAACCGTATCCCTGCATATCGTCTTCGTTGGCTTTCATCATAGACAGCTGAGACTGCATTACTTTAATTTTTTGCAAAGTTTCATTTATGGCGTTCTCATAATTTTCTTTTTCTTTTAAATATAAATTGTTTTGCTCTTTTAATTTTATATAGTTGTTTTGTTTTATATTTATTTGGGTTTTGGTATTGTCGATATCTACAGACAGCTTACCCAAATCCGTTTTTATAACGGTCAGCTTCTCTTCATTTTCGCATAAATTCTCTTCAAATTTTGAAGTTATATATAATATATTTTTATATTCGCTTTCTCTGTTTATAAAATTATCCTGCATTTCAAAGCTTGACGCTACTATCGCTTTTTGTTCTTCAGCCGATTTATTAAGCTTTGATTGTTCGTTGTTTAATTCGGATAGTGACGTTTCAATCTCTTCCTTTTGGCATAGAAGCAAATCAATATTATTTTGAATGTTTACAATATCTGTATCAAGCTCTTTTATGCTTATTGTATTTTGCTCGAATTTTACTTTTGATATTTCCCATTGCGTTTTTGCGTTTTCGTTTACAGATGATAATTCATAAATTTTGGAATTAATTTCGCTAAGTTTCGCCTCGCAATTATATATGGTGTCTTTTAAATATGCCGTTTTATTTTCAATTTCAGTAAAAGACTCATCAAGCTCTGAATAATTGTTTTGAAGAATCTGCTTATCTGAATTATATTTATTTAGTTCTTCTTTAAATTCATCAATTCTGTGAGCATAAATATTCAGTTCTCGTTCTTTTAACTCATCGCGCATTGATAAGTATTTCTGGGCTTTTTCCGACTGTCTTCTAAGCGGTTCAATTCTTTTTTGCAATTCGGATATTATATCTTCCGCTCTGTCTAAATTCATCTGTGTTTTTTCGAGTTTACGTTCCGCCTCAAGTTTTTTTGTTTTATATTTTACTATGCCTACAGCTTCTTCTATTAAAAGCCTCCTGCTTAAAGGATTGCCGTCAATTATTTCCTGCACCTGACCTTGACCTATAATTGAATATCCTTCTCTTCCAAGCCCCGTATCCATAAAAAGCTGTACAATATCTTTATGCCTGCACAGTGTTTTATTTATGTAGTATTGGCTTTCTCCCGATCGAAAAAGCCTTCTTGTTATATTTACTTCATCGTAATCTATGGGTAGTATTTTACTCGAATTGTCAATAAGCAGACTTACCTGCGCAAACCCCAGCGGACGTTTTTCAAGCGTTCCGTTGAATATAACGTCTTCCATTTTGTCCCCTCTTAAATATTTTACCCTTTGTTCGCCTAAAACCCACTTTACAGCGTCCGCAACATTGCTTTTGCCGCTGCCGTTCGGCCCTACTACTGCCGTAATATTGCCGGTAAGATCAATCTGGGTTTTTTTTGCGAATGACTTAAATCCTATTATTTCAATCTGCTTTAAATACATGTACCGTCCTCTTTGATAATAAATATCTTATAAAATTCCCATATTTTCAAGCGCCTTTTTAGCCGCTCTTTTTTCCGCTTCTTTTTTGCTTGTTGCGCTTTCGCATACAACAAGCTTATCGCCTATATATAATTCTACCATAAAAATTTGTTTATGACTCTCGCCTTTTACTTCTTTTAATTTATATTCCGGTATAGGCTTATGCTGTTTTTGAAGGTATTCCTGCAAAAACGATTTATAATTTACATACACTTCCTGATTTTGCAGATTATCAAGTTCTTTTATAAATAACTCTTCAATAACTTTATAAGTATCTTCATAACCGCCGTCTAAATATAATGCTCCTATTACCGCTTCAAAACAATCAGCGAGATTGGATTGTCTGGCCCTGCCTCCGGTGTTTTCCTCGCCGCTGCTAAGCATTATATGCGCATCAATATCAATCTCCAATGCCTTTTGTGCGAACATGTTTTTATTAACAAGCGCGCTTCTCATCTTGCTTAGCTTGCCTTCATCAATCTCTGCGTATTTTTTGTATAATATATCGCTTATAATCAATGCTAAGACAGCGTCTCCCAAAAATTCCATTCTTTGATTGTCTAAGCCTATATTGTTTTCATAATTATATGACGGATGCATAAACGCATTTTTAATCAGTTCTTCATTTTTAAATGTATATTTTATCTTTTCATATATTTCATCATAACAGCTCATTAAGTAAGCTCCTTATAAAAAAATAAAAGTTCAAAGGAACTTTTATTTATAAATGTATGATAACATTACGTATCGTTGTATTATTCCTAAATAAAACGGGCTATATATTATTTTTTGTTTTCGATATATTCAACAATATCTCCTACAGTTCTTATGTTTTTAATATCATCCTCGTCGATCTGTATTCCGAATTCATCCTCAAACGCCAGCACAAGTTCCAGCAAATCAATAGAATCTGCCCCTAAATCGTCAATAAAAGATGTGTTCTCACTCAGTACGCTTTGATCGACTTCCAATTGTTCGGAAATTATTTTCTTTACCTTCTGTAGCATTACATAGCCTCCATTTAAAATTAAATATTATCAATTATATTTCTATTATATATTATCATTTTTTTCAATAATTATTTTAATAATATCAGATAAAATTTTATTTTCGCAATAAATTTTCCCCGCAATAATCGCATTCTTAAATGCTTCGGCATTACTGCTGCCGTGCGCCTTTATAACGTTAGCGTTAATTCCAAGTAACGGTGATCCGCCGTAAGCTGTATAATCGTATCTTTTCGCAAATTGTTTCAAAGGTTTTTTAATAACCGCGCCCGCAAGTTTTGTTGCAAAACTTTTATACATTACCTCTTTTATTCCCGAAAACAGCACTTCCGCAGTTCCCTCAACGCTTTTTAGTATCAAGTTGCCCGAAAAACCGTCAGCAACTATTACGTCGCAATTGCCTTTAAACACATCCCGTCCCTCAATATTGCCGATAAAATTAATATCGGCATTTTTTAAAAGCCCGAAAGTCTCCTGCATAAGCGCATTGCCTTTTTTATCTTCTGTGCCGATATTTAACAGCCCTACTTTGGGTGCATTAATATCGTACATTTTTTTCATATAAACGCTTCCCATTATTGCAAATTGTTCTAAATATTCGGCTTTGCAGTCTGCGTTTGCGCCTGCGTCCACAAGCATTGTCATTCCGCCTGCAACGTTCGGAAGTAAAACCGCTATTGCCGGCCTTTTTATTCCTTTTATTCTGCCCGGATATAAAAGCGATCCCGCAAGAAGCGCGCCTGTGCTTCCCGCTGATATAAATACACTGTCAAGGTCATCTTTTACTAAGTTAAGCCCTACGCAGACTGACGAGTCTTTTTTTCGCCTTACCGCTGTTGCAGGCTCTTCGTTGTTTGTTATAACTTCGCTTGCGTTTATTATCTCAAATAAATTTTTATCTATATTGTTTTGTTCTATAACCTGATTAATAGCATCTTCGCTGCCTATTACAGTAATTTTCTGTCCAATTTCTTCTGCGGCAAGTTTCGCGCCGATTATAATCTGCTGCGGCGCATTATCTCCGCCCATTGCATCTATAATAATTCTCATAATTTTCCTCCGATGTATGTAATTATATTATCCGAAATAAAAACATTAATCAATATAATTATTATAATTTAAATTATTAATAAAATTGGTCTTGTAGATTTTATAGCTATTTAAGTTAATTGGAGTAATCCCCAAAGCCCTGAAGCTGTTATTGTTAGAAAGAGTGCATTTGTTTTATCAATAATATTTCGCTTTAGTTTCATAACAAAAAAAAATACTGCAAAATATATAATATAAATGATTTTTATTTATATAAAAACAAAAGCAGAGTTTTCTCTGCTCTGCTATGTTTTTATTGTTCAATTTTTATTACTTCTACGTTGTTGTATGTGCCGCATTTTTTGCAAACTCTGTGCGGAAGTTTTGCCTCACCGCACTTAGGGCATACGCTTAATGCAGGAGCATCAAGTTTATAGTTTTTTGCTCTGCGCATTTTCTTTTTCGACTTACTGACTCTACTTTTCGGTACTGCCATTTCTACACCTCCTTGTCTTTTTCACAAAGTAGTATTTTTAATTTATCAAAGTACGGATTAGATTTGTCATCTTCACAATCGCATTTGTTTTCGTTTTTGTCTTTTCCGC